>CAMCRP010000007.1 GCA_945877315.1 uncultured Ruminococcus sp.
GCGGGAGCTGGATTTGAACCAACGACCTTCGGGTTATGAGCCCGACGAGCTACCGAGCTGCTCCATCCCGCGATATTAATTTGTGTTACCCTCAATCAGAGTGCTTAATTATTATAGCATATGGTGACAGGAAAGTCAATAGTATTTTTGAGAAAACGGAAGATTTGTATAGTGTGACAAAATAGCAGTGTTATATTCTGTTTATACTGTTGAAAATAACCGAAAGGTACAACCAAAACAGGACATTTTTCGTCCTACTATATGCAGTGGACAGCTTGGTTTGTTGTATAAAATGACAAAATTATCCGAAACGCTTTACATTGACATTCAAATATAGTAAAATGATAAAGTAATGAATTTTTCAAAAGTACTATATTTATATATCTTGGGGTGTTTTTGTGATTAAGGAAGCAGATGAAAAATACTATTTTGACGGCGAGCTGGGTGCGGTTTATTCCCCCGAAGCAACGGAGTTTCGGCTTTGGTCGCCCTTTGCCGAGGCGGTTTCGTTGAATGTTTATCCCGACTGCGTGGGACGCACTCCCAGCGATGTTGTTCCCATGACAAAGGGCGAGGACGGCGTTTGGCGGGTGCGCTGCGAGGGCGACTTAGACGCTGTTTTTTACACCTATTCCGTTACCTTTGGCGGAGAAACTACCGAAACTATCGACATTTACGCCAAGGCAGGCGGTGTCAACGGCAACAGGGGACAGGTGGTGAATTTTGCCAAGACAAACCCCATAGGCTGGGGAACACGTCATGCAAAGCCGTTGGAGCGTTACACCGACGCTGTTATTTATGAAACTCATGTCAGGGATTTTTCCTCGGACAAGGAGAGTATGTTCACCCACAAGGGCAAATTTCTGGCGTTCACCGAGCGTGGAATGGTCAACCGTTGGGGCGACAAGATAGGCATTGACCACCTTGTTGAGCTGGGCGTTACCCACGTTCATCTGCTGCCCGTGTTCGATTTCCTTACGGTTGACGAATCGGAACAGCATTCGCCCCTTTACAACTGGGGCTATGACCCGAAAAATTTCAATTTCCCCGAAGGCTCCTATTCCACCGACCCTTATGACGGAAAGACCCGTATTGTTGAGCTGAAAAGGCTTATCCACGCCCTGCACACCGAGGGCATTGCCGTTGTTATGGACGTGGTTTACAATCACACCTATCAGACCCTTGATTCGGCGTTTACGGCTTCTTTCCCGAGATATTATTATCGAAATTTCGGAGAATATTATTCCAACGGTTCCGGCTGCGGAAATGACCTTGCCACTGAGCGCCTTATGGTTCGGAAATTTATCGTGGACAGCCTTGTTTTCTGGACGAAGGAGTACCATATTGACGGCTTCCGTTTCGACTTGATGGGGCTTTACGACATTGAAACCATGAATATTATCCACCGCACATTAAAGGAAATAAATCCTAACGTTATCCTCTACGGCGAAGGCTGGACAGGCGGCGACACTCCTCTGGAATGGGAAAAGCGTGCTATGAAGCACAACGCTGTCCACATGAAAAATGTGGCGTTTTTCAGCGATGATTTCCGTGATACCGTCAAGGGAAATGTCTTTGAAAATCGCATGAAGGGCTATGTAAATGGTGCTCCCAACAACGCCGAAGCAGCTATGCAGATAATCACGGGACGAACCCGTCACCCGCAGCTGCCCATTCTTGACCGCTACGCTTGGACAGACACTCCCGCACAGGTGGTCAATTACGTTGAAGCTCACGACAATCTCACTCTTTGGGACAAGCTTTTCTACACAAACCCCACCGATAACGAGGAAAACCGCATTAAGATGGATAAGTTGGCGGCGGCGTTCGTGTTCCTGTCACAGGGCATTCCCTTTATTCAGGCGGGACAGGATTTCCTTCGGACAAAGCCCCTTCCCGGCGGCGCATTCGACCATAACAGCTACAACGCCCCCGATGCCGTCAACAGTATTCGATGGGAGAGAAAGCATACCTACCGCAAGGTTTTCGACTATTACAAGGGACTTATTGAGTTCCGCAAGAATCATAGAGGTTTGAGAATGACCGAAAGCTCGGAGATCACACAGAGTATACGCTTTTTCGACAGGCTGCCCTCACGAATGATAGGCTTCAGCATTTCCTCCGATGACAAGCTTTCGGAAATGATAGTCTTTATGAACCCCGAGCCTTACGAAGCTGAGCTGTTTGCATTCGGGGAATATGAAGTTTACATTGACGGGGAACGGGCGGGAAATACGCCCCTTTACACCGTAAACGGCAGCTATAAGATCGCCCCCATCAGCTGTATGGTTCTGGGCAGAAAAAGGGAAAATCAGGAAGGTACGCTGTAAAAATGCAGAAGTATCTCACTATAGTCCGAGCCGCTTTCTGCCATATTCTGCGCACCTCGTTGGCACATTCCGCATAAATGTCCCGAACCCAACGTGGTAAATGTTATATCCTTTTCATTAACAGAAAATTCAAATCTTGCCGACGGGAGATTAAGAAGCTCCGAAAGATCATTTCCCGAGATCGGCTTGCCGTAAAGCTCCGCAGAAAGAACCGTCCCTGCGGGGCTTTTTTTGGTGACGGACAGGGGAATACCCTCGGCTTTTTCGTTGAATTTTGCTTCGTAACGTGCCGATATTTCCGCAAGCGTCAGGGTGATTTCCTCGGAAACCTGCGATTTTTCGGTCATACTCGGTACGCTTGACAGGTAAGGAACGGACGCACCGAATGCCGTTTCCGCTGACTCTGTATACTCCCATGAGGACGGGTGAAACACCGCTGCTATGGGCATTCCCTCATATGCGAGGTATTCCCCCGAAACTGCCGAGCAGGCGGCGTAAGCTCTTTCGTAGGCATCCTTGTAGCTGTCCCCGAAAAAGGCTTTTGCTTCGTCCTCGGTGAAAAATTCCTGATATAGCGTACGGTCGTCGGAAAAATCCGCATTGTCAAGACCGCCCATTTCGCAAAGCCTGAGGGCGTATGTATTTGCGGCAACTGCTTGGGCTTTCAGGGCTTCTTCGGCGTAATCTATTGGCATCTGCGCAAGAACGGAGCCCACAGAGTAATCAATTGCGGAAATTTGCACGGTTTTGTCCTCATTTGTGAGATATACGGTGTAAAATTCTCTGTCCGAGCGGCATATTTCCACCTGCGGGGAGGCTTCGGGGGTGTATCTTTCGGGATTTAACAGGGACAAGGCGGGTATCCCGGCAAGCATAATGACGTAAACGGCGGCGTTTTTGGCTGTTCCTTTCAACATCATCAGTCCTTTCGCTTGTTAAAATAGGAAATCGGTGGCAGAATGTGAAAAAACGCTTGACAATGGGGGAAAAGTGTAGTAAAATAGTTTTGATGGGTTTTTATCTGTTTGATTCAATGGAGCATCGCAGATTGTTTCCCCAAATATATTTTGGAATGGGTGAGTCTGTTGAACTACACGAACAACGAAGAAAGCATTAAAATTCTATGCGGCGAGGTTATAAAAAATAACACAATAGCACCAAAGTACTACGAAAAATATCAGGTCAAAAGAGGTCTGCGAAATTCTGATGGAACAGGCGTTATGGCAGGCATCACAAATATATGCAATGTTCACGGTTATGTTATGAACGAGGGCGAAAAGGCTCCTATCAAGGGCGAGCTTATCTACCGCGGCTATAATATCGAGGACATTGTCAAAAACACCGTCGAAAAGGGAAGATACGGCTTTGAAGAGGTCGTTTATCTGCTGCTTTTCGGTGAGCTTCCAGACAAGGTGCAGCTGAAGCGCTTTACCGATTTGCTGGCGAAATTCAGGGAGCTTCCCGAAAATTTTGCCGAGGATATGATATTTAAGGCACCTTCGCCGAATATAATGAACAAAATGGCAAGAAGCGTCCTGGCTATGTATTCCTTCGATGATGATCCCGAGGATATGTCGCTGGAGGCTGAGCTGTTCAGAGCGATAAAGGTCATTGCAAGGCTGCCTGCTACCATGGTTGCGGGCTATCAGATAAAGAGAAGATACTATGACAAGGAATCCCTTGTTATGCACCAGATAAACCCCGACGAGGCTACTGCAGAGAGCATTCTTTCCACACTGAGATTTGATAGGAAGTACACCCCCGAGGAGGCTAAGCTTCTCGACCTTATGCTCATTATCCACGCAGAGCACGGCGGCGGAAACAACTCTACCTTTACCTGCCGCACCCTGACATCTTCGGGAACAGACGCTTACGCAGCATATGCGGGCGCAATTTCCTCCTTGAAGGGTCATCGTCACGGCGGCGCAAATGCCAAGGTAATGCGTCAGCTGGATGAGCTGAAAACTAATATCAAGCATTGGGACAACGACAATGAGGTCGCAGATTACATCAGAAAGGTGTTCAAAAAAGAGGCAGGCGACGGTTCGGGACTTATTTACGGTATGGGTCACGCTGTCTACACCATTTCCGACCCGAGAGCTGTTATCCTCAAGAAAAACGCTATGGAGCTTGCCAAGGGTACGGAGCTGGAGGATGAATTCATGCTCCTTGATGCTGTTGAAAGGCTTACTCCCAAGGTATTTGCCGAGGTCAAGGGCGATTACAAGGTAATGTGCGCAAACGTTGACCTGTATTCGGGACTTGTGTACAAAATGCTGAAGATCCCGCCCGAGCTCTGCACACCGCTTTTCGCAGTTTCGAGAATTGCGGGCTGGTCGGCTCACAGAATAGAAGAAATGCTCACCTGCGGGCGCATCATTCGTCCCGCTTACAAGGCAATCGCACATGAAAGAGTATACATTCCGCTAGAAGAACGCTAATCATTTATGGGGGCAGTATTATGAAACAGAATACGGCATCTGCTGCAAAAAGCAGAGGAAAATCAGGTGTACTTTCGATTGACAGACGTGTTTCCTTTTGGGTATTTATTGCTGCGGCGGTAATTGCTACCGTTCTCAGGACATATCAGCTTTATGCAGATATTGACCATAACACGGGCTATTACATCAATGGCAGCATTTTTATGAATTATACGACGATCTTCATTGTCGCAGCCATAATTGCAATTGCTGTTATTGTCTACCTCGGCAGCTCAAAGGATAAGGTCATTAAGTCATGTATCCTGCTTAATCCTATGCGCTTGAAGTATCAGAAGCTTACAAAAAAGGTTTCTTCAAAGGCTGCTCTTATGGCACTTATAATGTCTGCCCTGACCATGTGTGAATTTGGTATCAATGCTTATTCCGCAGTTACCTACAAGGATTGGAGCGTTGTGGGCGTTTGCATAATGGTGTTTCAGTTTGTTGCTGCCATAACGCTTATTTCCGTGGCTGCGGGAATTTTAAACGGCAGCGGCATCACTCCTCCTCACTGCTTTTTCCTGTCATCTATCCCCATCTGGAAAACCTTTGAGGTATGCAATATGGCAATGACCGATGTTACGGTTTCGTCCTATTCCATCAAGATCTATGAGATGTTCACCGATATGGCTGCGGCGGTATTTTTCTTGCTGACCATCAGATTTTTCCTTGGTCTGGAGAAGAAACACACACGTTACAATATGTGCGTATGGGGCTATGCGGTCGCTATCATTGCCGCTGCTTCAACTATTCCGAGATTTGCCATGTACTATCTGCTCCCCTTTGACGGAAGAGCATTCCTTATCACTCCTAATATAAGCGATCTTGGTCTGGTGCTCCTTCCTCCCGCTCTGGCACACGTTTTCTGGAGCAAATACGAATACCGCGTAATGCCCAAGCTGAATGCTTTCGGTCGCAGACGTTGGGTAAGCAAGAACCTGACAGAC
Source organism: uncultured Ruminococcus sp. (assembly GCA_945877315.1). Classification (GTDB taxonomy): domain Bacteria; phylum Bacillota; class Clostridia; order Oscillospirales; family Ruminococcaceae; genus UMGS1889. The sequence goes on from CAMCRP010000007.1 coordinate 5,758, forward strand.
AGCGGTTCCGGTATGAAATCAATTTAATAGGCGTCATTTGCGGCGCTTGTTTGCAGGGCGTACTTGAACAAGTACGCCTGTTTGCGTACTTGTTAAGTACAGACTGTTTGCGTACTTGTTAAGTACAGACTGTTTGCGTACTATTGTAGGGGACGCATCCCGTCCCGCTGTTTGCGTACCGGTACCATTGGACGGGTTCCTGTCCCGATGTTTCCGAACATCGTTGGGAACACATATCGTCCCGCATTGCAGAAATACTTTGGAAACTTCGGGTGGGAGGAAACCCCGCCCCTACAAGGAAAGCTTGATAAATTGCTGTAATACAGATTGTTTGGTGTACATTGAATGACTGAAAAGGTGTATAAATGAAGAAAAAAATGGGAACCCTTGCCGTTCTGACGGCGGCGTGTGTGCTGTCCGGGTGTTCGGTGGCGGGAACTGCCGAAAATCTGCTGTCGCCGCCTATGCTCAGTGCGGAGCAGTCGGAAATATACGAAGCCCTCAGAAAAGAGCTGGGCAAGGAGATAAAGCTGAAATTCCCCAAAGCGGGGGATTACCGTTCGGCGTTTATTGTTGCGAATATTGACGACGAACCGACCAACGAAGCAATGGTCATATACGAAAGTCCGTCGGGCGGAAATGTCCGTATCAACGTGCTGGACAAGAACGAAAACGGCTGGTTCTCCGCTTATGACCATGCGGGTTCGGGTGCCGAGGTGGAGGACGTTAAGATATGCCGTCTGGGTGGTTCGTCTGCGCTGAATATCCTTGTGGGTTACAGTACGGTAAACCGCAACGAAAAGCAGCTTAAAGCCTATATCTACAAGGACGGTGTTCTGGTAAACACCTACGATGACATCTACTTTGCTGCCGAAGTCATGGACCTTGACGGCGACGGACGAAGTGAAATAGAGATAATCACCGCTCCCACCGAGAATAAGCCCGCAAAGGTTAAAATGGTCACGGCGGACGAGAATAATATTCTTTTTGTTCAGGACGAAATAGGTCTTGACGATGGCGTTTCGGAGATCGCTTCTATCGTCAGGGGATATGCTGCCAGCGGACGTCCTGCGCTGTTTATCGATGGCGTAAGGGGCAGCTCGGGGCTTTCCACCGAGATAGTTTACTGTATCGGCGGAAGTCTGCGAAATCCCGTGGCACTCAGCGAGGACTCCATTAAGGCAACCCTCCACCCCAAGGGTTATTCTCCCGCAGACGCCGACGGGGACGGTATCACCGAGATACCAACGATCTCGCCTTTTCCGGGCTATGAGTCTGTGTCAAGCGGCAGCGAGGTCCTGAATCTCACCACATGGAATATCTTCGAAAATTATATGATAGTCCCGAAAATGTCGGGCTTCTACAACCGTTCGGCGGGCTATTTCTATATGATACCCAGCCGATGGGAGGGCGTAGTGACCGTTAAAGCGGACAGTTACACGGGGGAATATGTTTTCTTCCGTTACGATGGCAGTCTGAATTCCAGCGATACCGAGCTTATGCGTATCGCTGCTGTGGACTCTCTGAACGAAAGCGCATATCTCGAAAACGGCTATTTTACCGTTGAATCACGAAGCGGTATCTGTTATATGATAAAAATAAGCAGCGATATAAACGAACCTCTTGTGCCTACACAGGCAGAGGTCAAAAATAATTTCTATCTAATCTGAATATTCGGAGGAAAAGTTTGAAAATCAAAGATTTTCAAACTACGAGTTTTGTTTCTTCGGCTGTCGCCTCGATTTGCTAACGCAAACCACAAAACTCAGAAAGGAATGATCATAATTATGAAAAGAATTCTTGTTTGCGAGGACGAGGACGTTATCAGAGATTTCGTCGTCATTAACCTGAAAAGAGCGGGCTATGATGTGGTTGACGTAAACTGCGGCGAGGCGGCTCTGGAGGCCTTTGAGCGTGAAAACGGCAATTTTGACATTGCCCTGCTGGACATTATGATGCCCGGTATCGACGGATTTACCGTCTGCAAGACCCTCAGAAGCAAAAGCTCCGCTATCGGCATAATCATGCTTTCCGCAAAATCTCAGGAAATGGACAAGGTCAGCGGACTTATGCTGGGTGCCGACGATTACATAACAAAGCCCTTCTCACCGTCGGAGCTGACTGCCCGCATTGATGCTATCTACCGCCGTGTGAGCATGACTGTCGCAAAGGTGGAGAAGGAGCCTACCATAGAATCGGGTCCCTTCGTGCTCAACCTCAAGAGCAGAACGGTGGCAAAAAACGGCGTGCCTGTTGAGCTTACTCAGGTGGAATATCAGATACTTGAATATTTTATGAACAATCAAAACACTGCCCTTGACCGTTCTTCCATTCTTACCCATATTTGGGGGGAGAACTATTTCGGTGATGATAAGATAGTTGATGTAAATGTCAGACGTATCCGCATGAAGATAGAGGACGAGCCGTCAAACCCACGCTATATCCAGACGATTTGGGGCTTCGGCTACAAATGGACGGCAGGTAAATGAGTAAAGTCAGTATTACAAAGCGTTGGCTGGTGAACAATCTGGGCGTAAGTGCGGCGGTGGTGTTTTTCGTTGCTGTGCTGCTTTCCGTGCTTATCAGGGGATATTATTACGGCTCCGCAAAGCAGTATGTGAACGCAAAAATGAACACCCTCATCAGTATGCTGCAGGGCTCCTATCAGGACAGTCCCACGGGCTTTGCCGCCGAGGTAAAAAGCATGGTTGAAAGCTTCCCCGACCGAAACAAGGCTGAGCTTATGGCTATTGGCTCGGACGGAAAGATAAAGCTCACTTCTTCGGGCTTTGTCCCCGAATATACCCTTGGCTTGCAGGATTACAGGGACGCAGTTGCTTCGGGAAACACGGGCTTTTATATGGGCAGGTCGGAAAGCGGCGAGGGGATAATGGCGGTCACGGCGATAACTCCCTCCCGATGGGGAGAATTCAGCGCAATACGCCTTGTTACGTCACTGGACGAGCTGAACAGAACTGTTGCATTCTACGTTATTATAGTGTGGCTGGCGGCGTTTGCCATAATTATGTTTATGCTTTTTTCGGGACTTTACTTTATTAAGTCCATTGCAATTCCCGTCAGACAGATAGGTCAGACCGCCAGACGTTTCGCAAAGGGAGATTTTTCCGTCCGCATTGCCAAAAAGAATGATGACGAGATAGGTGAGCTTTGCGACATTATCAACCATATGGCGGAGGAGCTGGCGGCTGCCGATGCTATGAAGAACGAGTTTATTTCCAGCGTTTCCCACGAGCTGAGAACGCCCCTTACCGCTATTAAGGGCTGGGCGGAAACTTTGGACGGCATGACCGACGACCCCGCCGCAATGTCTAAGGGCATGAAGGTCATCAGCAGCGAAACGGAGCGTCTTTCGCAGATGGTTGAAGAGCTTCTGGATTTCTCCCGTATACAAAATGGCAGATTTACCCTTGTCAAGGCGACAATGGACGTGTTAGCGGAACTGGGGGACGCTGTGCTTATCTATGCCGAAAAAGCCCGAAAAGAGGACATTGAACTTGTCTATGACGAGCCTGAGATGCTGCCGTTTATTTCGGGAGATAAGAACAGAATTCGTCAGGTGTTCATAAATGTTATCGACAACGCCATAAAATATTCCGACAAGGGCGGCTTGGTTTCCATACAGGCAGGGGAAACGGACGACGGCTTTGTGGAGATAGATGTTTCCGACACGGGCTGCGGTATCAGTCCCGCCGACCTTCCGAAGATAAAGACAAAATTCTACAAGGCAAATCACACAAGGCGAGGTTCGGGAATAGGTCTTGCGGTTGCCGACGAGATCATCTCAATGCACGGCGGAACGCTGGACATCATCAGCGAACAGGGCGTCGGAACCACCGTTATTATCAGGCTGCCTATTGAAAAAAATGAGGGGTAATCCAATCTAAGGAGATATTTCACATAATGAGCAAAGAAAACAAAATCAGCGAAACACAGCACAAGACCTCCATAGGCGGTCAGGCTCTTACCGAGGGAATTATGATGCGAGGTCCCGGGCTTGCTTCCATGGCATGCCGTCTGCCCGACGGTACTATCGACATTGAAACCTGGGAGATAAAGACGGGAAAAAACGCCCCTTGGTATATGAAAGCACCGTTTATCCGAGGCTGCATAAACTTCGGTGTTTCCCTCGTTGACGGTATCAAATGCAATATGAAGGCAAGCGAAAAACAGATAACCGACGATGACGATGAAGAGCCCACCGCATTTGAGAAATGGCTTACGGAAAAGCTGGGGGACAAGCTTGTGCCAATCATTATGATAATTGCCACATTTATCGGATTTGCAATTGCTATCTGCCTTTTCAAATTCCTGCCTATGCTGCTGAGTAATCTGTTAGAGGGCATCGGCGTCGGGCGAGTGGGAATTTCTGCGTCAGAGGGCGTGCTGAAAATTTTGCTGCTGGTGGGATATATGTGGGCTATTTCCTTTATGCCCGATATTGCTACCACCTTCCGCTATCACGGAGCGGAGCACAAGACCATTGCCTGCTACGAAAAGGGTCTGCCCCTGACCGTGGAAAATATCCGTGAACAGACAAGATTTCACCCCCGCTGCGGCACAAGTTTTCTGCTGATAGTTGTGCTCATAAACATTTTCGTGAATATGTTCCTGCCCTACGGAAAGGCAAACCTGCTGCTTCGTTTCGGCTTGCAGATGCTGCTGCTTGCGCCTATTGCTTCGGTTTCTTATGAAATTATCCGTATTGCCGGACGATATGACAACGTTTTTACACGTTTCATTTCCGCTCCGGGACTCTGGCTGCAGCGCATTACCACAAAGGAGCCCAATGACAAGCAGATAGAGGTGGCAATTGCGGCTATGGAAAAGGTTATCCCCGAAAACAGGGAGGACGACAGATGGTAACTGTACAGGAGCTTTACCGCTTTGCAAAGGGCGAGCTTCAAGGCTTGGAGAATTCGTCCCCCGCATTTGAAGCGGAATGTCTTTGTGAGGATATTTTGCATATTTCGCAGACACAGAGAATGATAAGTCCCGACACCGTTCCCGATGAAAAGGACAGAGAGCGTTTCCTTGACGCTGTACGCAGGAGGAAGGACGGCTATCCCTTGCAGTACATTCTCGGAAGATGGGAATTCTGCGGTTTCCCCTTTAAGGTGGGGGAGGGCGTGCTCATACCCCGTCCCGACACGGAAACATTGGTGGAATCCGTTTACAGCCGTATGAAAAACCGCTGTTCAAAGCGCATTGCCGACCTTTGTGCAGGCAGCGGAGCAATTGCTGTTTCCCTTAAAAAGCTGCTGCCGACTGCACAGGTTTTTGCGGTGGAGCTTTCGGGAGATGCAATGCCCTATCTTACGGAAAACTGCCGCATTAACGAGGCTGATGTGAAGATAATCAGGGGAGATGTCTGCGACGGACGTATCTTACAGAATTTCTCCGACCCCGACAGCCCCGGAGATTTTATCCCGCTGGACTGTATCGTTTCAAATCCCCCATATATCACCGACAGGGATATGAAAACGCTGCAAAAGGAGGTCACCTATGAGCCCGAAATGGCACTCAAAGGCGGTTCGGACGGTCTTAGCTTTTACAGGATAATAACTCTGCTCTGGAAGGACCTGCTTTCCGATAACGGCATTATGGCGTTTGAATGTGGATACGATCAGGCGGACAGCGTTGCCGAGATAATGTCACAGGCGGGATTTTCCAATATTGACACCGTTTGCGACCGTGCGGGAATACGCCGAGTTGTAGTTGGAATGATTTAACTTGAAAGGATAGATAAAAAATGGCACTTGACAAGAAGAAAAATGATAAAAAGGTTCCCGTTGTGGAGATACCCAAAACTGCCGAGGAAAAGCAGAAGGCTCTGGAGCTTGCCATTGCCCGTATCGACAAGGCTTACGGCAAGGGTACGGTCATGAAGCTGGGACAGGCCCCTACCTATGAGGTGGACTGCATTCCCACAGGCTCAATGACCCTTGACCTGGCTCTCGGTATCGGCGGTGTTCCCAGAGGACGTATCGTTGAGATATACGGTCCCGAAAGCTCGGGTAAGACTACTGTTGCGCTCCATGTTGCGGCAGAAGCTCAGAAGCTGGGCGGAAATGTTGCATTCATCGATGTTGAGCACGCTCTTGACCCTGTTTATGCAAAGGCTCTCGGCGTAAATATCGACGAGCTGCTTGTTTCTCAGCCCGACAGCGGCGAACAGGCTCTGGAAATCGCAGAAGCACTGGTTCGCTCGGGTGCTATCGACTGCCTTATCCTTGACTCGGTTGCTGCAATGGTAACAAAGTCCGAGATAGACGGCGAAATGGGTGATAACCACGTTGGTCTGCTGGCACGTCTTATGTCCCAGGCAATGAGAAAGCTTACCTCAGTTATTTCCAAGTCAAACTGCGTTGCCATCTTTATCAATCAGGTAAGAGAAAAGATAGGCGTTATGTACGGAAATCCCGAAACTACTCCCGGCGGACGTGCGCTGAAATTTTACAGCTCCGTGCGTATCGAGGTAAGAAAGGGAGAGGCTCTTAAAAACGGCAGCGATATTTACGGTGCCCGCACAAAGTGTAAGGTCGTAAAAAACAAGGTCGCTCCGCCCTTCAAGGAGTGCGAATTTGACATGATCTTCGGAAAGGGTATCTCAAGAACCGGCGAGGTGCTGGATATTGCCGTAGATCTGGATATAATAAAGAAAAGCGGTGCATGGTTTAGCTACAATGACGCCAAGATAGGTCAGGGACGGGACAATGCCAAGAAGTTCCTTGCGGATAATCCCGAGGTCATGAAGGAAGTTGAGGAAAAGATCAAGGCAAATTCCGACAAGCTTTCCTTTGCGGTAACACCCTCCAAGGAAGAGGAGGAATCCGCTCCCGAAGCGTTCAAGACCGAGGCTTCAAAGCCTGCCGCAGCTCCCGTTGACGATATAAACATCGACATTGACGCTGAGGACGATTTCGAGGAATTTACCCCCGTTGAAACAGACTGATGGATATGACAATAGAAAGCTGCTGTGTCTATAAGGGTACCACATGGGAGGTATGCTTTACTGAGGGCGGCAGGATTTACCTTTCCGCCGAGATAGTCAGCGCAAACGGTCTGAAGGACGGTCTGGTGCTTACCCGCAGACAGGTCGCCTATCTCATGTATCAGCAGCAGTACCGAAAGGCGAGGGAACGTGCGCTGTACATTATCGAGGCGGGGGACATCAGCTATAAATGTCTTTACGAAAAGCTTGAAAAAAATTACAGCAAAAAGGTCAGCACGGACGTTTGCAATAAAATGGTCGAGCTGGGGTTGGTAGACGACAGAAAATACGGCGAAAAGCTTGCCGAAAGGTACTTTGAAATCAAGCTGTTCGGTTATTATCGGGCAAAGCAGGAAATGCGAAAAAAAGGCGTTCCCGATGATATTATCGAGGAGCTTTGCGAGGAATACGCAGATACTTCGGTTGAGCGCATCGAGCGGCTTATCAAGGAAAAATATGCACGTTTTCTGGGAGATGAAAGCGGTCGCAGAAAAGCCGTTGCCGCTATCACCCGAATGGGACATTCCTATTCCGACATAAAAATTGCTATGAAGGCGTATCTTGATGAAAGCGAGGAATTTGAAGAATGAAAAGCTGTACAAAGGCGATTCTTGCTGTGCTGTGCATAATGGGCGCAGCGGTCACAGTCAAAACTATTCTTGAAATAATCGACAACGGCAGAAAGATTTACTACGAGGTAAAGGGCGACTAAAATTCCCTTGCCGTTAGGAGAATCAACGTGAATAAATACAGAACTCTTGCGGGAAACACGCTTATTTTCGCTATCGGTTCCTTCGGGGCGAAGCTGTTGAGTTTCCTGCTGGTATCGCTTTACACCGGCTGCCTTACCGAGGCAGAATACGGAATTCAGAATATTATCTATGACACGGGAAATATCCTTGTGCCAATTGTGGGGCTTGCAATGTCCGAGGCGGTGATCAGATACGGTATCGACAAAAAGTACGATAACCGAAAGGTCTACACCATCGCCCTGTGTATGCTGGCACTGGGAATGACGGTGTTTGCCGTGTTTACGCCTGCGCTGGGGCTGGTGAGCAAGCTGCGGGGGTACTGCTTTTTGCTGTATGCCTTTGTGTACTGCTCATGCTTTCGTCAGGTGGCTTCGCAGTTTGTCAGGTCGCTGGGATATGTGAAGCTGTTTGCCGCAGACGGAATAATCTCAACGCTCACTATCGTTATTTTCAATGTCATATTTATGGTCTGGCTGAAAATGGGCGTTTCGGGCTATATGCTGTCGGTAATTCTGTCGGATGCTTTGTCCTTCCTTCTGCTGACGGCAATAGCAAAGCTTCATAAATATATGGACCTGAAATATCTGGACAAAAGGCTTATGAAGGATATGCTGAGATATTCCGTGCCTATGATACCCGCCCTCATAATGTGGTGGATAATCTCCTCGTCGGACAGATATGTCCTTGCCTATATGGTGGACGACAGCGCAACAGGCGTTTATTCTCTGGCAAACCGTATACCTACGCTTATAATGCTGGTTTCCACAATGTTCTATCAGGCATGGCAGATGTCGGCTATCTCCGAAAATGAGGATAAACAGGTCAGCGGATTTTATGCTTCGGTTTTCTCGGCGTACAGCTCCATAATGTTCATCGGTTCGGCGGGCGTGACACTGTTTGGCAAGCTTATACTTACGCTGCTAACCATGTTCAGCGAAAATGCTGACGGGTATATGGAGGCATTCCACTATTCGCCCATACTTATCGCTTCGGTGCTGTTCCAGTGCTTCTGTCAGTTCCTGTCAACTATCTATTCGGCGAGAAAAAAGACGGTGAACTCCTTCTGGACAAGCTTTGCCGCAGCTGCCCTGAACATAGTGCTGAACTTCCTGCTTATCCCGAAATACGGCATTTACGGTGCCGCCGCAGCCACACTTGCCAGCTATTTTGTCTGCTTTGTCATCAGAATGTTTGACGCAAGACGGTATATCCGCTTTAAATTCAGCGTTGCACGGTTCGTTATAAACACAGTTATTCTTTCGGCAATGATGGTCATTGCATCTGTCGAACCGACGCTTTGTTACCTGTGGCTGAGTCTGCTGTTTATCCTGATTACTCTGCTGAATTTCAAGGCAATTCTTAGGACTTTGAAGAAAATATTGGAAAAATAAACGATATATCTCCCTTGATTTCGAGGGAGATATATTTGGTTAATGTGGGAGTTTTATGGGACATATAGATAAAAGAACAAGAAATGCCGCTGCCTTCTGGTGCACGGTCATGATGATCGCTCTGGGAGCAAGCGACGCTCTCAGAGGCGTTTTTCTGCCCGTTTTCAAGGGGACCTTCGGGCTGTCGCAGACGGAGGCCTCTGTCATTATAATGGTCAGCTATATCGGAAATATGGTTTTCCTCTTTCTCGGCGGATATATTTCCGACAGAGTGGACAGGCGGAAATTCATTATCTCCGTGACGCTGATGTGGATGGCTGCGCTGTGCGTTTACATTTTCACGGAGAACTACATTCTGATAGTCTGTGCCATGCTGTTCAGTATGGGCGCTTCCACTATGCTGTCCACCACCGTGAACGTTATAACGCCCATTGCCTTTATGTCACCTGCACTGATGATAAACATCTTCAATTTCATTCAGGGAATAGGTATTGTGGGTGCGCAGAAAATCGGCGGGCAGTTTACCGACAGCATCGTTTACTGGCATAGGGCGAACGCCATTCTGCTGGTAATGGGGCTTGCGGGTTCGGCTGCACTTGTGTTTATGAAGCTGCCGAAGCCGTCTGCCGAAAGATCCTCAAGCGGGTATGGGATGATAGTGAAAAATCCCGCCTGTTTTCGGCTTATTCTGCTGTTCGGCACATACTGCGTTGCGGAGCACGGTCTGCAAAATTGGCTGACCACCTACGGCAGCGAGCAGCTGGGCTACACCGTTTCGCAGTCGGCGGATTTTCTGTCATATTTCTTTTTGGGGATAACCGTGGGACGGCTTGTTTTTGCGCCCATAGCTGCGAAAATAGGGGCGAGGAAAACGCTTCTCGTATTCTCACTTGCGGCGGGAGCGGCGTACATAATCGGCGTGCTTGCGGGCAGAAGCGGAATTTTCCTCCTTTGTCTGTCGGGACTTGGATTTTCTGTGCTATGGCCTACCATGGTGCTGCTTATATCAAAGTGCTATCCCCCCGAACAGGCGGGAACGGCAACGGGGCTTGTTATCGGGTCGGCGACGCTGTTTGACATTGCCTTTAATGCGCTTTTCGGCAGATTTACGGAATCGGTCGGTCTGGCAAACAGCATACTTATCCTGCCTGCGGCAATGCTTATTTACTGTATCGTTTATCTGGAACTGCACAAATATCTCAAAAAGGTCGGGGAATAATGTGGGATTTTTATTGGACAGTTGACATTTCGGCATAATCCTCAAAATGTGGAAATATATATAATAGCATAATATCACATACGGAGGAAATGTCAATGGCTGAGCAGAAAACCGACAAGACACCGCAGAATATCATTATGGAAAACCGCAAACGGCTTCAGATAACAGGCGTTACCGATGTTGACAGGTTCGACGAGGGCAGCGTTATCCTTTACACCACGCTGGGCGAGCTGGCAGTCTACGGAAAGGAGCTTCGGGTGGAAACCGTGTCCGCCGAAACGGGTGAATTGACCGTTGAAGGGGAGATAAGCTCTCTTGTTTACGGGGACAGCTCCCGCAGGTCGCCTATTACACTGATGGGAAGGCTTTTCAGGTAACGTCTATGCCGCTGGAAACGTTCTTTACCGTCAGCGAGCAGGTGCGGTTTTTCCTGCTTTCGGTGGTGCTGGGGGCGGTCATGGGGGTGTGGTACGACCTGTTTCGCACTATTCGCATACTTGTCCCGTCAGCGAGAAAACCACTGCCGACTGCCGTTTGCGATGTAATATTTTGGATCAGCTGCTGTCTGGCATTGTTTTTGTTCTCCTACAATGTGTCGGGGGCGGTGCTGCGGGGGTTTATGGTCATTGGGAGTATGTGCGGATTTGTGCTGTATCTCATGTCGGTGGGCAGCATTGTCACGGGATTTTTTCGGTTGATTGCCTCGGGACTTATGAAAATCGGCGCATGGTGTCAAAAAAAGTCGGCGGTTTTTGTGAGAAACGGAAAAAATACCCGCCTTACGAAAAAAATGTAAAAAACCTCTTGCAAATTTCTTTCATTTTGTGTATAATGAAAATTGGACAGTTTTATCCTTTGGACGTGATTTTCTGTATCTTGACGATTGGAGGCGATGGCGTTGGATGAAGCATACAGACTAAAACAGGACCGTCTGGAAAGACAGCGCCGCCGCAACGAAAGGCATAAACAGAACAGGCTTAAAGGCGGTCCCGTGTTCCGATTGGTCAAAAAGCTTGCTTTTGTTGCAGCATTTGCTTACACGGCAATTACTGTGGTTTCCGTCCAGGCAGACAATGCAGATAAGCGGCGTGAGCTGGAGGAGCTGAAGCTAAAGGAGCAGCAGCTTCAAGCGGAAAATGAGGAGTGCGCAAGGCTTCTCGATGACGAAAATGAACAGGAGTATTATGAGCGTCTGGCGATCGAAACGCAGGATTATGCCTATCCGTCCGAGCGTCGGTTTATAGATACTTCGAGAAATTAGCAATTTACCGTCTAATATGGCGGTCAAATAAAAAATATGAGAGGAAAAATATTCTTTTATGCAGCTGGAAGTTGGAAAAATTTACGAGGGTAAGGTTACCGGAATAACCAAATTCGGAGCATTTGTGGAGCTGGAGCCCGGAACTACGGGAATGGTACATATCAGCGAGGTTGCAAACACCTTCGTAAATGAGATCAAGGATCACCTCACAGAGGGTCAGCAGGTCAAGGTCAAGGTGCTTAACATCACAGAAGAAGGGAAGATCTCCCTTTCTATAAAGAAGGCAGTGGACAATCCTCCGCCCAGACGTGATTTCAAGAAGCAGGGCGGTAACGGAGGAAACGGCGGAAACCGCAGCTTTAACGGCGGCAATCGCAGCGGCGGGAACAGGGGCAGCAAGCCCTCAAACGGCGGCAGCAATCACAGCAATTCTTCTGCCCAGCCTCCCATGTTTGCCATGGAGAAGCCCCAGAGCTCGGGAGATGCGTCCTTTGAGGATATGCTCAGCCGTTTCAAGGCAAACAGCGAAGAAAAAATGAGCGACCTGAAAAACATTATGGACAAGAAAAGACGTCCCGGTGCACCCAGACGCGGCGGCAGGGGATAATTCTCTGCGGTTTGGCGATTATGAAAATCAACTGCTTTGCCGAAGCTTTGGCAAAGCAGTTTTTGTATGTCTGCAAGTAAATAATATTTACATTAGTTTCATAAAAGAACAGCCCTCGGAAACGCTTTCCGAAGGCTGATTTTTTGCGATATTTTGTGGAATAATGTGAATTATTCGGCGGACTTTCCGTCGGTGACGGTTTCCTTCAAGGAAGCTGCAAGGCCTGCAATGCCCTGTATTTCCGAGGGAATAATGATCTTTGTTGCCTTGCCGTCGGCTGCTTTTGCGAAGGCTTCAAGGGATTTCAGAGTGAGAACGCTTTCCTTGGGGTTAGCGGCGTTCAGCCGTTCAAGGCTGGCTGCAAGGGCGTTCTGAACCATCTGAATGGACTCTGCTTCACCCTGCGCTTCGAGTATCTTCTGCTGACGAACAGCGTCCGCACGGAGGATAAGAGCCTGCTTTTCAGCCTCGGCACGGAGAATTTCCGACTGCTTTTCAGCTTCTGCACGAAGAATCTTGGACTCTCTTTCACCCTCAGCAACGAGTATCTGAGATTTTTTGTCACCCTCTGCCTGGAGTATCTTTTCACGGCGTTCACGTTCTGCCTTCATCTGCTTCTCCATGGCGTCCTGTATTTCACGGGGAGGAAGGATATTTTTCAGTTCAACACGGTTTACCTTAATGCCCCAGCGGTCGGTCGCCTGGTCGAGAATAGCAGTGATCTTGGTGTTGATAACGTCACGGGAGGTAAGGGTGGAGTCCAGCTCCATTTCACCGATAATGTTACGGAGAGTGGTGGCGGACAGATTCTCAATAGCTGACATGGGACGCTCAACGCCGTAGGTGAACTGCTTTGCGTCGGTCACCTGGAAGAAAACAACGGTATCTATCTGCATAGTAACGTTATCCTTGGTAATAACGGGCTGCGGCTTGAAGTCAACCACCTGTTCCTTAATAGAAACACGTTTTGCAACCTTGTCGATAATTGGGATAATAAAGTGAGGACCCGTTGCGAGGGAAGCGTAATATGTTCCCAGACGCTCAACAACGTAGACCTGAGCCTGGGGAACGATCTTGATTCCTGAGATAACGATGATAAGCACGATAAGAATTACTGCAATAATTATCCAATCCATAAATGTTACTCCTTTGCGGTTAAAATATTTTCGGGGACAACGGTGAGTTTTGTGCTGTTTACGGCGGTGACGGTAACTGAGGTGCCTTTCTCAATAACGGAGCCGTCCTCGGAAACAGCCTGCCAGTCCACGCCGTCAAGCCTTGCTCTGCCTGTGGCTGCTAAAGCGTCCACTTTTTCGATGATGACGGCTGTTCTGCCGACATTTCCGTCAGCATTTGTCCGTGCCACACGCTTTGGCATGATCTTTTTAAGCAGTGGACGGGTGAATGCTATAAGTATCCCCGAAACAAGCAGGCAGACCAACGCTTGTATTCCAAGGGGAACTCCCAGCTTTGCCAAAATCAAAGCAACGACCGAACCGACAGCAAACCATATGGAAACCAGCTGAAGTGTTGCCGCTTCGATAAGAATGGAAGCTACCAGAATTATCAGCCATAAGATCATTGTACCTGTCATATGCGCAACTCCTTTCGGGAAGATTTGGTAAATATCATTTACCTTATGATTATATGATAACACATTTCCCGTAAAAAATCAAGGGGTGGACAATGTACTTTTTTAACAAATCCATTTGATTGCTTTTGTAGAATTTCAATAAATTGAGCGTTTTTCTAAATAAGCAGATAAAAATGCTCTGTCCCTTTGACATTTATCACAACGCCGTATACGAACGGTCCGGGTTCTGTGCCCGAGGTTGTCATTACAAAAAAATCCCCCAGATTTGCATAGTAAAGGCAGCTGTTGTCCTGAGGGTCAATAACATAGCGGAGTTTCCCGTAAAACTCGTACTTAAAGCAGAACAGATTGCCACTATCCGCTTCTTTAATGGCGATGCTGTTTGCGTACAGGTTATAGCCGCCTATGATAGCGAATATCAGCAGCGCAAAAAGTATGGGGAATGTCCACCATTCGGGCAATGTACGCTTTATGAGAAAGTTTGCGATAAGTGCAGCAAACAGCATTGACATTCCTGCTGCAATTATGATATTTTTGATATTGTTACGTAAGATGAGATTTTTAAGTGCTGCCCTGTGACATTCGGTAAATTCGCTCGGTTCGCCGCCGAATATGAGTTCCCGAAGGTCGGGGTTTATCTCCTCACAGTTTCCCTGACAGGGGCTCGGCATTTCGTCGGTATCAACAGTGCGGCTTTTTTGCAGAATAGAATAGAGATCGTTCAAAGAAATCACCCTATTTAATTATAGAATAATTCCTTGATAATGTCAAAAAAATCTGTGTAAAATCTGCGTAAAAAAGCCGTACCGCTGAAAAACAGAGGTACGGCAAGGCTTATTCGGCTGCCTTTTTCGAGCCGACAATATTTGTTATCCAGACGCCCTTTTTAATAAGAACTGCGCCTATGACGCATTTTAATATGTCCGTAGCCTGAACAGCTGCATACAGCGGCAGTATAGGCAGATCTGTCAGCTTGCAGAGGGCAAGTGCCAGCGGTATGGATACCACCCACGAGAACACGCTGTCAAACAGAAATGTGATAAACGTCTTTCCGCCCGAACGTAGGGTGAAATACAGCGAATTCAGCACGCCCTGAACGGGGAAGAACAGCGCAGTTACTATGATAAAGCTGCTGCCCAGATGTCTGACCTCTTCCGTAACATTGTAAAGCCTCGGGAAAACCCCCGAAAGTGCCACCAGTATCACCGTAAGCCCGACGCAGATGCCGCCCGAAAGTGCCGCAAGTCCGAAGCTGCTTTTTCTTGCCCGTTCAAATTCGCCTGCGCCCAGAAGCTGTCCGATTACTATACCGATAGCATTTCCCAGGGCTATGAACACGACGTTCAGCAGGTTGCAGAGGGCATTTGAGATGTTAAGCCCGGGGATAATGTCCATACCACGGAGAGAGTAACACTGCGTCAGAGCGGCAATTCCTGACGACCAGAGAAACTCGTTCAGAAATATGGGCAGACCTTTTCGAACAATATCTCCCGCAAGGCTTTTGGGAATTTTGAAGCTTTTGTAGACGCCGACCAGAAAGGCGGGCTTGTTTTTACCTGCGTGTGCGGAGATTACAATAATGCTCATTTCAATGACACGGGCAATATTAGTGGCAATGGCGGCACCACGCACGCCTAGCCTCGGCATTCCGAAATTTCCGTAAATGAGCATATAGTTAAAGAGAATGTCCGCACAGACCGAGCATATTCCCGCTATCATGGGGGTGACGCTGTTGCCAGTTTCACGCAGACTTCCCGAATATACCTGCGTTATGACAAAGGGGAAAAGTCCCCAAAGCATAATGTGCAGATAGTCAAGACCCTGGCTGATAATAAGCTCGGGGTCAATTCCGTTACTGTCCCCTTTAAGGTACAGTTTCAACAGGAAATCACCCTTGAAAATGAACAGGGGAATGGCTATGGCAAGACAGAATCCGCATATGAGCCATTTCATTCGGAAGGTGTTTTTCAGACCCTCCGTATTGTTCTGCCCGTAAAACTGTGCTCCGAATATGCCCGGTCCCGCCAGTCCGCCGAATATGGCAAGGCTGAAAACGAACAGAAGCTGTCCGGCAATGGAAACGGCGGTCATTGCTTCCGTGCCGATGCTGCCGACCATTATGTTGTCCACAAGTCCGACGGCGTTGGTTATACCGTTTTGTATCATCATTGGTGCGGCAAGAGCAAGAGTCTTTTTATATAGTTCTTTGTTGTTCACGATTTTGTCCTTTCGCTGCTGTAAATGCTTTTCTCCCCGCCAATGGCAGGGAGAGGCTTACAATTTATCAATAGTTCTTACTTAATGTCCGCAGCAAGCTCAACATCGGGGTCGCTTGAGCGGACGCTTATATCTCTGTTGTCCTTGATAACGGTAAGTGTAATATAATTATTTTGGTCGTAATAATCCTTCGATTCGCCGTCATCGGAATACATAAGATAGTTTGCCTTATAGTCCAGATAGCCCAGAAGGGTAAGCTTTTTCATATTAAGCTCAGCGGTAGAGTTTGCAGAATCTGCCAGCGGGATAAAATGTCCCTTTCTGATAAAGAACACCACCTCGTCAAGCTCTGCGCTGACATAGCTGTGACCCTTTGGCATTACCCGTGTTTCGTAGGAACCGTCGGGGAGATACTTCACACGAAGCATTTCCTCGGGAAGGTAAACTATGCGTCCCCGCGCGTTCTGCTCATAAACGGGTGCTATCATAACAGAATTTCCCACCATAAGCTGATCTTCAACGCCGACTGCAATGCTGTCATCGGGAAAATCAAATGCCAGCGGACGGAAATACATATCGTCATTGAGGACTGATTTCACAAATTCGCTGTAAAGATAGGGGATAAGCCTGTATCTCAGACGGATAATGTTTGCAAATGCTGCGGAATTTCTGAAACGGTAGACCTCCTGATCTCTTGTTCCTGCGGCGGAGTGGTTGCGCATAAGAGGTGTGAAAACGGCGAATTCCAGCCACCTCATGAGCAGGTCGGGAGTGGTGTCGTTTCCAAAGCCGCCAACATCTGCGCCTGTGTACAGGAAACCGCACATATTCAGAGAGGGCATCTGCTTGATGTTTAGGAGCAGGTGGGACCACCAGGAGCAGTTATCACCCGTCCAGATACCGCTGTAACGGTGCATTCCAATGTAGGAGGAGCGGGAGAGCATTAACATTCTCTTAGTGGGGTCAAAACGCTCGAATGCCTCCGCAGCAGCCTTTGTCATATTCATTCCGTAAAGGTTGTGCAGCTTGGAGTGGGGTATTTTTTCTCCGTCAACGGTGTGATAGAAGCGGTCGTAATCCTTCACATTGTTGGAAATTCCCGCAACGGTGCCCGTCAGCTCAAAGAAGCTGTCAATGCCCAGATTTTCGCCTTTAAGACGGTCAACGTGCTCCATAGCTTCTTTAAGACCCTCTTCGGAATAGAAGATGGCAGGCTCGTTCATATCGTTCCAAAAGCCGTCAATGCCCAGGTCGGTCAGACGACGGTATTTTTCGCCGAACCATTTTCTTGCTTCGGGCATAAAGAAGTCGGGGAAATGTGTCCTTCCGGGCCATACGCCCGCAACGAAATTCGAACCGTCCGCACGCTTGCAGAAGTATCCGTTTTCCACGCCTTCACGGTATACATCGTAGTTTTCGTCTATTTTAACTCCTGCGTCAATTATGGGGACAAGGTGGATATTGTTTTCCTTCATTTCGGAAACGAACTTGTCAAACTCAGGGAATTTTACATTATCCACGGTGAAATCCCTGTAACCGTCCATATAGTCAATGTCCATGTAAACAGCGTCAAGGGGAATTCCCGCAGAACGGTGATTTTCCACCACATTTCTTATATCCTCCGCAGACTGATATCCCCATCTGCTCTGCTGATAGCCGAAAGCCCACAGGGGAGGGATATAGCTCTTTCCGATAAGCTGACGGAATTCCCGCACAACGGTGCTTATATCGTCCGCAGCAATAAAGTAGATGACAGCGTCGGGGCTGTGAATGTCGATGGACATAACATCGGGGTCGCTGTAGCCGATGTCAAAGTGAATATAAGCGGGAGTGTCAATGAAGATACCAAAATGTTCGCAGCCCGAAACGGCAACAAAGTTGTGAGCACCGTAAAGAGCGGTTTTGTTCTCCGTGTGAACGGGGTCATCGCTGTTCTTGGCTTCGTAATGCCAGCCGCGCTTGTTGATTCCTCTGTTAGCCTCGCCCAGACCGTAAACAATGTCCCTTTCTGACAGAGGGCAGGTGAGGTTTATTTTATTTTCGGAAATATCGGTGCCGAAAACAGGAAGGCTGCCTTCTTCGGCGGAAAGCTTCTGCGATACTGCACCTGTGTTCATAGGTTTTCCGAAAATGTATTTCTTTATCATAATGTATCGTCCTTTCTAATGTCGTTGTTCCTGACTTAATATTGGTTTTTTCTCTGTATAATATTCCAAATATCCTGTTTTGATAAATGCTTTGAAATTCTCCCTGACCGTTAATTTTTCCTTTCATCAACTGCATTATATCAGCAGTTGAAAAGTTATTCAACAACTGATTTTATCCGCAATAAGAACAATTTCTGAAATTCGGGAACAGAGATAGAAAAAACTCCGCGCTTTTTCCCGAAAGTTGGTGAAGTTTACATATTGTGGGAGAGAAAACGTTTTCGCAAATTAGGAAATGAAAACCGCCATAGAATATATGACGGTTTAGCCTAATTGATATGATATTAACAAAATTGTTTACAGCTTTTCGCAAATTTCCTTAAGAGCTGCTGCCGCCGACAAAATATCCTCTCCCGCAAGAATCCCCGAAATGACCGCTGCACCCTTTATCCCCGAGCCGCAAAGGCGGGAAATGTTGCCGGCGTTAATGCCGCCGATTGCGCAGACGGGAATTTTTACGGCTTCGCAAACCGCTTTGAGTTCGGACATTTCCAGCGGCTTTGCATCGGATTTTGTGGACGAGCCGAAAACCGCTCCAACGCCCAGATAATCCGCACCGTCAACCTCTGCCGATAGCGCTTCTTTGACATTGTGTGCGGTTGCACCGATTATTTTTCCGTCCCCGAGAATTCGCCTTGCTTCTTTGACGGACATATCATCAAGTCCAACATGAACGCCGTCGGCACCCACCTTTGAGGCAATGTCCGCACGGTCGTTGATTATGAGCGGAACGCCGTGTTTCCTGCAAACAGCCAGCATTTTCCGTGCATTTTCCGTAAATTCTTCGTCAGACAGATTTTTCTCACGCAGCTGAACCAGCGTCACACCGCCGAGGATAGCCTGTTCGACGCAGCTTTCAAGTGTTTGTCCGTCTTTCAGCCAAGAACGGTCGGTCACAAGGTAAAGTGTTAAGTCAAAGCTTTTCAAATCGGCTGCTCCTTTCGGTGAATAGGCTGATATTGTCTATAAGAGAGGCGGCTGCGGAGGCAGTTCCAAGACCATTTTTTTCGGCTAAACGGAAAGCGTCCTCGCCGCATTTCCCGAATGTTCGGACGGCGAGTCTGCAAGCTTCGGCGGGGTCTTCCCGTGAAACAGTCATGGCTGCACAGACAAGGCTTGTGAGCATACAGCCTGTGCCCGTTATTTTTTTCATATGCGGGACGCCGCATTTTTCGGTGAAAACGGTTCTTCCGTCGTAAATATAGTCGGTTTCGCCCGTCATAACAATAACAGCATTCGTCTTATTGTATGCAGAAATAACTGTTTCACGGGAAATATCCTCGGAAATTGCATCGCCCGAATCAACGCCCTTTTCCCCCGACATTATCCCGCAAACGGCGGATATTTCCGAAAAATTCCCCCGAATGGCGGTTATAACGCCCGCATCGAGCAGCTGTTTTGCGGCATTTCGGCGAAACTCGGAAACTCCCGCACCTACCGGGTCAAGCACAACGGGGATATGCTTTCTCTTTGCTGCTTCTGCGGAAAGCAGCATGGCGTCCAGCTTTTCGGGGGAAAGCATACCGAGGTTCAGCACCAAACCGTCGGAATGTGCGGTGATATCTGCGGTTTCAAGGGCACAGTCAGCCATTATGGGAGATGCGCCGCAGGCAAGCAGAATATTTGCGCACTGATTTATGGTGACATAGTTTGTGATACAGTGTATCAGCGGCGATTTTTCAGCGATTTTGGCAAACAGTTCTTCGGGTATCACGGCTTCTCCTTTATGTGTTCAGACTTTTATCAAACATATCAAGCAGTCCTGCTTTTTTGAATGCAGTCACGAAAATAATTGCGATTATGGTGCCGCCCAGACTGCTTATTCCAAAGGGAATAACATAGGTAAACAGCGCAGCCTCCTTGCCCATAACAAGCGTTGCAATGGGAAAACAGAGCATTGCTCCTATAAGTCCCGTTCCAACTACCTCGCCTATATAGGCAAGGGGCAGCTTCTTAAATTTCTGATAGAGAAATCCGCAGAGAAACGCTCCGCACATACTTCCCGGGAACGCCAGCAGCGAGCCTGTTCCCAAAATATTTCGGATAAGACTTGTGACAAACGCCGCTCCCAGACCGTACCAGGGACCCAGGAACACGCCGCAAAGCACATTTACAAGGTGCTGTATGGGAAAGCACTTTGACGCTCCCACGGGTATTGACAGGGGAGAGCAGACCACTGCAAGCGCGCAGAGAAGTGCGGCGGCAACAAGCTTTTTCAGTTCGATTTTTCTTTTCATTTTCGGTAACGTCCTTTCGTTTATCTGTCCGATAAATGGGACATTACCGCAGAGCTATCCCGTTAAAATATCGAACAGAAAGATATTCTAACGGTCGATACTCAAAAGTATCCTCTCACTCCGAAACACGGATTCCCTCGCATTATTTTTAGCCGAAACGGCGCTCCCCGCTCGGCATATCAAAGGTAAATCGGTTATTTTTCAGAACAGAATTTAACCTCTTTGCCCTCTAATATCATATTGGTAGTCCTCATAGCGCACATTTTTCCGCACATAGAGCAGGTGTGCCTGTCGGAAGGCGGTGTGGACTCGAAATAGCGGCGTGCCTTGTCGGGGTCGATGGCGTAGGAGAACATTTCCTCCCAGTCCACACGGCGGCGGGCATCGCTCATTTTGTTGTCTATATCCCTTGCGCCCTTTATTCCCTTGGCAATATCGGCGGCATGGGCGGCTATTTTTGAAGCAACTATTCCTTCACGAACATCGTCAATATCGGGCAGACGCAGATGCTCGGCGGGGGTAACATAGCAGAGAAAATCTGCGCCGTTTGCCGCTGCAATAGCTCCGCCTATCGCCGATGTTATGTGGTCATATCCCGGGGCAATATCTGTAACCAGAGGTCCAAGCACGTAGAAAGGCGCATTGTGGCAGATACGCTTTTGCAGGGTCATATTTGCGGCAATTTCGTTCATTGCCATATGCCCGGGTCCTTCCACCATGACTTGAACGTCCTTTTCCCAGGCACGCTTTGTCAGTGCACCCAGCTCGATAAGCTCGCTTATTTGACCCGCATCGGTGCTGTCATCAATGGAACCGGGACGAAGCGCATCTCCAAGGCTAATGGTAACATCATACTCACGGAGAATGTCCAAAACCTCGTCATAATGCTCATAAAACGGGTTTTCATTGCCTGTCATTTCCATCCAGGCAAACAGCAGAGAACCGCCTCTTGACACAATATTCGTCAGACGCTTGTCCCGCTTGAAGCACTCAACGGCACGCTTGTTTATGCCCGCATGAATGGTCATAAAGTCAACGCCTTCCTCGGCATGCGCCCTTACCACCTTCAGAAAATCCTCGGCGGTAATGTCAAGGAGATCCTTTTCCAGATAGCCGATGGCGTCGTACATGGGGACAGTTCCTATCATGGCGGGGGACATATCTATAAGCTGACGGCGGAAGGTGTTTGTCTTTCCGTAGTTGGACAGATCCATTATGGCTTCACAGCCGAATTTTATTGCCATTCTGACCTTTTCAAGCTCGGTGTCATAGTTTTTGCAGTCGCCCGAAATTCCCAGATTTACGTTGATCTTTGTCCGCAGACCCTGTCCGATACCCTCGGGGGACAGGGAGGTGTGGCGGATATTTGCGGGGATAGCAACCGTTCCCTCAGCAACTTTCTCCATTATTGTTTCGGGGGATAAGCCTTCTTTTTCCGCAACGGCTTTCATCTGTTCCGTTATAATGCCTTTTTTGGCGGCTTCCATTTGTGTTTTGTATTCCATAAAAACAGTCCTTTCAAACAAAAAAGTGCGCCCGACAAGGCACACCCGCACGAAAAAACAGCAAAGCAAACAGCAAGGCTGTAATATTTCCCTACGTTGGCATTACCCAAATCAGGTCAGGTCGAAGTTTGATTACTTCCTCTCAGCCTGCACACAAGCTCCCTTTTTTATTATTATATCATATGGTTTATGGGATTGTCAATTTCCTTATTGTTACTTATCTTTATTTTTCAAAATAGCCATATTTATTATAGACATAATAAATAGAAGTATTAAAATAAAAATAGAAATCTGAATTTTGTCTTTATTTCAAATATAATAAAACAAGAAACAATGAACAGATGTAATCATCCTATGCGATGCTATAATGATTATCTGTATATTCGGACAAATAGAGTTAGAAATTTATCGACATTATTCACATAAAATTTACACTTAACATTTCCGTAATGCTTTCATCATAATGAAAAATGTGGTATTATATCTATATGTATATTTTGGCGAAAAGAGGTGAGCCGAGTGAAAAAAATACTGATCTCTGCGGTAACTGCGCTTATTGCGGCGGCGGTGACCTTTGCATCTGCCGAAATAACTACCGTTGCTTCTGCGAAAAAGGGTGCTTCTGCAGTTGCGGAGGGTGCGGCGGCAGCTGTAAGTCAGTATGCGGGAGGTCTTTCTGCGGCGGCTAATGAAGCTTCGGAAAACTATGCTTTTACCATTGTTCCGTATGTTGTGGGTACGGGCTTTCTGAAATACAAAAACGACCTTATGTCCGATAAAGAGTACATATACGACTATGTTCCCGCAGGTTCGACAGTCGGATATCTGAATAAGCGTGATTTTTCCGATATTACCGCACTTAGGACGGCTCACAGCGGAACCATTTCCGAAGCGGAGGTAACGAAGGACGGGAAATTGATAGTTGCTGTTCCCGTACTGACAAAGGGAACTGTCAGCGGTGCGCTTCTCTGCATTTCCGACCTTAGCCGTATTGAAGAAATATGCGATGGATTTAAGGGATACGATATAGCTGTTTACTGCGGAAAAAACCTTATTTTAGGGGATAAGTCCCTGAAATCGGACGGTTCCGCTGCGGCGGTGGGAGAATGGAAGGTCTATGCACGGGGAGAAATGTCCCGAACACCCGCATTGATAGGCTCGCTGTCGGTGGCACTTTTGGTGTTTGTGGGGGCGTATTTGGGCATGCGCCTTGCGGAGAAGGGCGGCAAGCCTGCGGAAACTGTTCCAACTAAGGCTGTTCCCGAAAAAATAGTCAAAATCACTCCCGATTTAACGGAGATAATTGCAAGGATAGACAAGCTTGGAAACGGTGATTTTACGTCGCCTGTGCCGCATATTGCCGACAAGCGTCTTGAAAATTCCGTGAAGAATGCTGCGGACGGGCTTTCACGTTCGGCAGCCTTCGATTCAAAGCGTGTTTCCGATGAAGCAGCGCAGTTAAAGGCTTCCGTGGAGCAGTCGCAAAAGCGTATAGAAGAGCTTGAACGTCAGCTTGCTTCGGCGGAAAGAAGGGCGGCTGTTAAGGCTGTCGCTCCTGCGGAAAAACCTGTTAAAAATGATGTTAAGCCCTTAGTTAAGACTGTTGAGAAAATTGTTACAGTTCCCGCCGAGGATAGCGGAGAGGTTCTTGAATTGAGGGAAAAGCTTGGAACGGTGTCGGGAAAATTGTCCCTTTTATTGGACAGATTGTCTGCCGAGCGTGAAGATGTTTCCCTTATCAGAGGGGCTATGACCTACATAAACAAGGCGTCCGACGGCATCAAGGGCATTGTTTCCGTTATCGAGGACGTTGCATTTCAGACAAATATGCTTGCCCTGAACGCTGCCGTTGAAGCGGCAAAGGCTGGGGAGGCGGGTTCGGGCTTTGCTGTTGTTGCCGAGGAGGTAAGGCGGCTTGCTTCGGACAGCTCCAAGAATGCGGGGAACACCTCTGCGCTGCTGGGTGAATCTGCCCGTGCCGTTAAAAATGCACAGACGGCTGTTAAGAAGGCGTCTGACGGTATGGATGAGATCATTGGGGAGTTGGACGGTATAATTTCGGAGTTAAATGATAAAGCTTGATTTTTGACATATATTTGAAATTACGGAGGGACAGAAATGGATTCAAAGAAAATCAACATAATGTGGTCATTAAGCTTAATTATAATAGGTGTCGCAACGATTATTTTGGCGGGAGCAAACATTATCGGCATAGAGCTTTCCGATATTGCCGCAAGAATTTTGGGTGTGCTTGATTTGGTTTCACTTTCCGTTTTGGCATTTTCAACTGTAAAAAAGGCTCAAAACAAAAAGTAGTTTCATAGTATCTGTATATAACATATCGAAAAATAGGTGACTGATTATGAAGAAAAAGGTCATAATAGCGGTTCTTGTCATCATTCTGTCAGTTCTTATGTTCAATCCTATTACCATAGGAATCACTGGTCTGTTACTGGAAGATGCAAAAAATAAACTTGAAGAAATGGCTGATAAATGTGCAACTGCTGTCAACACTCCCATTTCCATTGAAAAGGCGTCCGATTTCATTTTGGAAAAATACGGGGGAAAATATTCTTCCGAGCTTGAAACGGTAGAAAGCTTTTATTCTGTCGATTCATACGGAACAAGCCTTTTAAGTTCTGCCGATGGATATGTTTATTGTGTAAAAAAAGAGGATTCTTACACATTTTATGACAGTTATCAATACGAAGAGATAAAAGCGGCTGTTGCAAGCGATATAGAAAGCTATTTTTCGGAGCATTCGGGGAAACTCATCAATGCGGTATTTGAGGTTTATGAAGAGGATTATCATACAGATGAGAATTATTGCTTTATGTTTTCATCTTATTTTGATGGTGATATAAAGAAGTTTGTGAACAGTAATGTTCTTTCACTTTATGGATATGTTACGATAGAAGGCGAAAAGTCGCAAACGCCCAAATATATTGAGGATATAAACAGCGTTTTTTCGGAATATGAGAGTGACTATTCACAATTATCTCTTCGTATAAAGGTAAAGGATAAGGAACTGACACTTCCCGATTTGCCAAATGGAAATTATTTCGATTATTTTTCGGGCGGGAATGACAGGGAAGGTTATTCCTTTATTGATGCTGATATTCCTTCGGGCGGCAAATTCCTCGAAAGTCTTGTCTGCGGATATTCTCGTCCATCTCAGTATTATGGAGAAGGTCAGGAAAGAAGGGTATATTCTGTTGATTTTAATCCATACGATGAAAATACCGATATGTCTATTAGCAGGGTAGACAGCAGCGAGGACAACGCTCCCGTGTCCCTGACAGTTATTGATACGGAATGCATTAGCGTATGGAAAGAGGATAATAGGGCACGAAGTCCAAAGCCTGATGAAATTCCGCTGAAACTCAGCAGCAAGGCTTTGAAGATAGATATTCCCGGAAGAGATTATTCCGTCATAAGGCTGAACAGAGAGTTTTACGATCTATCTGAAAAAACGGTGCCGCTTTGTTTGGCGGAGGGCGGCGGTATATATGAGGGAAATGTTTATTACCAAACTATCGGCTGGGTCGGCAATGCACAGGGTGAAAATATCACTAACCGTGATATTTGCTTTGATGGCTGGTATTATGTTGATGATGAATATTTTTATATTGCTTATCCGTACTTTAATGAAAATCATATAATAGCCTTTGCCGAAACAGAGAGGTGAATCTATGAAAAACAGCAGAATTTGTCCCAAATGCCGAAAAGACGACATAGTTATCGTTGACGGATATGCAGGCGCATACGGTTCGGGAAATAACATAATGACAGGCTTATCCATATTTTCCGCTGTTCCGGTAGACAGATATATTTGCTGCAGCTGCGGTTACACGGAGGAATGGATACGCAAAGAGGACATTGAAAAGCTTCGGAACAGTTCAAAATCGCATACATAAAAATTTCCCGTCTGCAAACTCGTTTTTGAGTGCATACGGGATATTTTTTTCAGCCGTAAAATTTCTTGGTGACAAGCCATTCCATTGCCTTTTCAAATCTGTCCTATTAAACGGACACATCATTTTTCGGAAGCTCGGCTTTTACGGCAATAAGGAACTTGATTTTCTTGCCTTCCTCCATAAACATTTTCTCGTGCTCGGTCATAACGTTGAACTCATAGCCCGAGGTATGCAGGTCACGGGTGATATACTTTATCTCAAAGCCCGATTCTGCGAAATATTCCAGAGATTCCTCAAATAGCTCGTCGTCGTCCGTCTTGAAATGTATCTCGCAGCCGTCCTTTAAAATGGGGCGGTACTGCATTAGCTGCCTTGTGTGGGTCAGGCGGCGCTTTTTGTGACCCTTTTTCGGCCACGGATTGCAGAAGTTTATGTAGATGCGGTCAATGCTCTGCTCGTCCATACAGGCGGTGCGGAGCATTTCAATGTTCTGGGAGATAAGGCGGATATTTTCGGGGGTCTTTCCAACTTCGGCAAATGCCTTTTCAATGGTGCGCCTTGCAACGCCCAGCATATCGCTCTTTATGTCCATGGCAATGTAGTTTATGTCGGGGTGAAGCAGTGCGGATTGTGCCGCAAAGCCGCCCTTTCCGCAGCCAAGCTCCAGATAAACGGGGGCTGTGCTGTCGCCGAAAAGCTTGTCCCACTTTCCTGCCTGCTCCGATGCAACGGGGATATAGTAGGGGCAGGCGTCCAGCTCGGGCTGTGCCCATTTTTTCTTTCTGATTCTCATAGCGTTCTCCTTGTAATTTCTAAAATATTCCGAATAATGTGCCATTCCCCGCTTTTTTGGAGAATGGCACACACATATTTATATTATACTGTAAAAATTTCCGAATGTCAATTGTTTTCAAAAAAGAGTGATTTTTAGCGTTGAGTTATAAGAGTTGAGTGAGTAATTGTTCGCATTTCACCTTAATTCAACACTAAACACTTAACATTTAACACTGATAATTTCACTCTCCACTTTTCACATTATTGTAAAATCGGCTGCAGCTGCCTACCTTCAAGAGCGGCAACAGCGGCTTCGGGAATTTTCGTGAAATCCGCTGCGGCTGAACGTGGCTTCTTTTCGGAATCGTCCTGACAAATGGGGACAAAATAGAAGCATCTGCGGTTCATAAGGTCGCCGATATTTCTCGCACAGCCCGAAAGTGCGTCGTTTGTGGACAGGGCAATAAGTACGGGACGCTCATTTCTGATATGGCTTTTAACTGCCATTGTAACGGGAGTGTCGATAATGTCCAAAGCCAGCTTGGAGATGGTGTTTCCCGTGCAGGGGGCGATTATAAGCAGGTCGAAAAGCCTTTTGGGGCCGATAGGTTCGGCGGCGGGAATGTCGGAGATAATTGGCTTGCCGCAGATTTCTTCGAGAAATTTTCGGTGGCTTTCGGCTGTACCGAATTTTGTGTCTGCGGAAAATGCGTTATATGACATAATGGGAGTAAGGTCGGCACCTGCGGCTTTCAGGGCTTCCAGCTGTGCGAAAGCCTTTGAAAAGGTGCAGAAGGAGCCGCATACCGCAAAGCCTATCCTCTTACCCCTGAGTTTTTCAAGTATTTCATCGGATATCAAGAGTGTTCGCTCCTTTCTTCCAGAATGTTGTAAATGGCGGAGGCGATTATCCTTCCCGCAGTCACGGGCGCAGTCTTTCCGGGCAGGGACAGGGCGTGAATGGCTTTTACGCAGGAATGTTCCGCCGCATGGAAGTCAACGCCGCCCGGCTTTGATGCCAGATCTATCAGCAAACAGTCCGATTTTAGGGACAGCAGTCTTTCCTCATCAAAGATAAGTGAGGGGACGGTGTTGAAGATTATGCAGAATTTGTAAAGTTCGCCATCTATTTCGGATATGTTAAGAGGCGTGCAGCCGTAGATCTCAGCCCATGCCAGATCGGAATATTTCCGTGCCGCCGCCGTGACCTTTGCGCCCATTGCGGTGAGAATTTTTATGAGCACCTTGGCAATGCGCCCCATACCCGTGATAAGTATCTGCTGACCGTAAATGGTTTCGTCCGTTTCGCTGATGGCTAACTGTACAGCACCTTCGGCAGTAGGGACGGCATTTAGCACCGCCAGTTCTTCACGGTCAAGAAAATCGCAGACCGCAAAGCCCTGTTCCTCGAAATACCTATGTATCTCGGGGAATATTTTCCCGCCAAAAACAATACCGCCCGATTTTATGCCCGCAGACAGCTCCCTTATGGTGGGACAGCAGCTGCAAAGGGGACAGTTCAGCGTTACACCGTCCGCCGAAACGGGGAGGGGGAGCACCAGACAGTCCGCTTTTTCGGGCAGTTCGGATACTTTATTTATGGAAATTATGTCGGAATTCTCGAAAAATTTTCCGTCAATGCCTATGGTGCTGACCATATCATTTTCGGAAAATGTGCGGGCAAGGCTCACCGAGCGCATATCACCGCCTGCCACAAGGAAGGTTTTCATAACGCCACCTCTTTTGATAAGAAACCGATCGCTGCGGTTCCTTTGAATAGTACAGTATATGCGGCAGATGGGGATTGGTGAGTGCGGCAAAAAGAAAATCTGCGTACTGTTCAATAAATATGTTGAAAAAGCTGTGAAAAATTTTGCTCTCCTATTGAAAAATCAATTTAATTATAGTATAATTATTTCAAAGCGTCCCGAAGTTGTTCAGGGAAATTTTACCTAACAGCTGTTAGGTAAAATTTGGACGCAAAAGTTTATAAAGGCGGAATTTGATTATGAACGTTATTGTTGTCGGCTGCGGAAAGGTCGGCGCTAATCTGGCGAATGTTCTTTGCGAACTGGGTCACGATGTTTCGGTCGTGGACAGAAATGAGGACAGTTTTACTGCTCTTGATGCGGATTTCAAGGGATTTACCACCGTTGGTATCCCCATTGATCAGGACGTTCTCCGAAAAGCGGGAATAGAAAGCTGTGACGCTCTTGCGGCAGTTACAGATGATGACAATTCCAATATAATGGTTGCTCAGATGGCAAAGAATATCTTCAAGGTGTCAAACGTGGCAACGGTAATAAGCGATCCAAACCGAGGTGAAATATTCGCCCAATTTGGTCTGGAAACTATCTGCCCCACAAATCTGACGGTGGCATCTGTATGCACAGCTCTCAATGACACGGCAGAAGCTGTCCCGCTGAATTTAAGTTCACACACGGTCACCTTCCTGACTATGGACATTCCAAAGGAATATATCGGTGCAAGAGTCAGCGAGATAACGCTTGAAAAGAACGAAACTCTTTTTGCTATCGAGCATGAGGATCATTCCATGCAGCCTGTTTTCCTGTCAAATCCTTATCTGAAAAAGGGTGACAGGCTGATATTTGCCAAATTTGTCGATTAAAGGAGAATTTTTGTGAAAGTTGTAATTGTCGGCGGAGGCAAGGTCGGTTACTATCTTGCCAAAACTCTGCTGGAGCACGGTCACGATATCGAGCTTATCGAAATAAACAAGCAGACCTGCGCTTCCATTGCAAATGAATTGGATATTCCCGTTATCTGCGGAGATTCCACGCAGATAGAAACCCTTGAAGCGGCTTCTCTGGAGGAAGCAGATGCTATAATTTGTGTCAGCGGTATGGACGAGGTAAATCTTATCACCTGTCAGCTGGCAAAGAAAACCTTTGGCGTGGCGAAAACCATTGCAAAGGTAAATAATCCGAAAAATGCCATTGTTCTGAAGGAACTGGGCGTTGACAATGTTATCAACAGTACCGACAGCATTGCATCACTTATCGAGCGTGAGGTGGATACGTCCAAGATAAAGGAGCTTATCTCTCTCAATCACGGTGAAGCGGTCATCTGTGAGGTAACATTGCCCGAAAAATATTACTACGACGGCAAGCAGCTGATGGACATTAAGCTGCCCGGGCTTTTCAATATCGTGTCCATTACAAGAGGTAACACGCTTATCATTCCCCGCGGTCAGTCGGTACTGAGAAGCGGTGACAAGCTGCTGGTTATCTCCGATTCCGACGAGGTGAAAATGCTTCGTTCGGTGCTGAAGCTAAAGGATTGACAGGAGCTGATAATGTTGGCAAGAGCAGCAAAAAATCCACCGAAAACCGAGGAAAAGCCTAAGAAGCGTTCCTCTGCCCGTTCAAAGAGAAAGCAAACCGAGGCGGACGTTTTTTCGCTGGATATTGGTACACGAACTGTCGTGGGAATAGTGTCCCATTACGAAAATGACAAATTTACCGTGAAATATTCCGTGTCCGTTCCCCACACAAAGCGGGCTATGACCGACGGTCAGATAGAGGACATTGACGCAGTTGCAAAGGTGGCTGCCGAGGTAAAGGCGGAGCTTGAAAAGCAGTCGGGAATACGTTTGAAGGACGTTGCTATCGCCGCTGCGGGACGTGCCCTGAAAACCTGCCGTGCCACAGCCGAGATAGATGTGGAGGACAGGGACGCTATCACCGAGGATATGGTGAAATCCTTCGAGCTGGAAGCTGTTTCCAAAGCTCAGACGGAGCTTGACAGAAGTGGAGAAACTGAAGCTGCGGCGTTTTACTGTGTCGGTCACACGGTCATTAGCTATCATTTGGACGATTATCCCATAAAAAGTTTGGTGGGGCACAAGGGCAAAAAGGTCACAGTGGAGCTTATTGCGGCGTTTCTGCCGGGGCTTGTCGTTGAGAGCCTTTATTCCGTTATGGACAAGATCGGGCTTAATGTTGCCAGTCTGACTCTTGAGCCTATTGCGGCTATGAACGTTATAATTCCTCCCGAGGTACGTTTGATAAACATTGCTCTTGCGGACATCGGAGCGGGTACCTCCGATATTGCCGTTTCTCAAAACGGAAGTATCGTTGCCTATGCAATGGCGACTATTGCGGGCGATGAAATTACCGAGGAAATAATCAAAAAGTATCTGGTGGATTTCGATACTGCCGAGGAAATGAAGCTTTCGGCGCTTAAAGACACTATTTCCTATAAGGATATTCTGGGATTTGAACACACACTGACTTCGGAAGAGTTTATAGGAAGTCTGTTTCCCGCTGCCGAACAGCTTGCGGAAACTATTGCCGACAACATCGTAAATGCCAACGGTTCTGCACCTGCGGCGGTGTTCCTTGTGGGCGGCGGCAGCCGAATCCCGAACCTTGCAAAAATGGTTGCGGAGAAGCTGGGCGTTCCCGAAAACAGGGTGGCTGTAGGCGGAAACACCTTCCTGAAAAATGTTGAAATAACCGACGAGGTGCTGAAAGGTCCTGAGTATGTAACTCCTATCGGCATCGGCGTGACTTCGACCCTGCAAAAGGGCTATGATTTCTCCGTTGTTACCGTAAACGATAAGCGGCTGAGAGTGTTTGACACGAGAAAGCTGACCGTTCTCGATCTGCTGATGATGGCGGGGTACAAGTCCCATCACATTATTGGGCGTTCGGGAAGAAGCATTACGTTCACCTTAAACGGCGAAAAACAGACGGTTCGGGGCACTCCCGCACTGCCCTCCGAGCTTACTGTGAATGGCAGTCCGTCCTCCATTGAAGCGGCGGTCACTCAGGGAGATGTTATCTGTCTGAAACCTGCTGAAAACGGCGTAAATGCGCAGCTTTCCATTTCCGATATTGCGGGAGATCTTACAGTAAAGCATATTTCCGTTGATGAGATCGACTACACCGTTGGGACGGAGGTTTTCGTCAACGGCGAGCCTGTCAGCGGCGATTATATGGTGCAGAATTTCGACAAGGTGGAGGTTTCTTCCGTTTCGACTTTGGGCGACCTGCTGAAACGGTTGGGAATTTCTTCCGAAAAGCTGGAATTTTTCCGAAACGGCGCAAATGTTTCCGTTAATGCTCTCCTTGAGGACGGGGACAGCTTTACCGTTCGTGATAAAAAGCCGTCACCGACCGTTACGCCGAAAATTCCCGAAAAGCTGCCCGAACCGCCTGTTTTCGAGGAAGATGACGAGGAGGACGAGTCTGTTCCCGAGATAGTCGTTCAGAGAAGAAAGCCCGAGCCGCCTGTTTTTGAGGAAGAACCTGTTCCCGAGGAAAAGCCTGCTGTGGAATGTACGGTAGTTCGTTTGAATGGCAAAAATGTTAAGCTGGAGCCAAAATCCGATGGTTCATCGAACATTTTCCTTGACCTGATGGCAATTGCAGACATCGACATTAACGCTGCGCCGCCTTCGGGAAATATGATTTTGACCATAAACGGCAAGGAAGCGGGTTATATGGACGAAGTCCACACGGGCGATGTCATAGTTATCCGTTGGGACGATAACTAAGAAAACGATCATAATTAGGCGTATGTTCCCCCGCATTTTGCGAGGGAACACACTAATTCCACTTTACACTTTTCACTTTTTCAAAAAGGTCAGGCAGCGTTTTCATCAGAAACGGAAATTTTGCAGGATTCCTCATACATAGTATCGGCGAAAATTGCATATCCTTTTTTGGGATTGCTTACAAAAACGTGGGTGACTGCGCCTACCAGTTTTCCGTTCTGGATAATTGGGCTGCCGCTCATTCCCTGGACAATGCCGCCCGTTTCAGCCAAAAGCTGAGGGTCGGTTATGCGAATTACCATATTTCGGCTGTCGGGGGCGTCGGTCAGGTCGATTTTTTCGATGGAAACGGAGTATTGCTTTGGCGTTTTTCCTTTTATGGTGCTGAGAATATATGCGTCGCCAATCTCAATTTCCTGACGCATAGCAAGAGGTATTCCCGAAGATGCTACAGGTGAACTGTCCATTAAACCGTACACACCGCTTTGACAGTTTTCCGCAAGTATTCCCGATGGAAGTCCCGTGGTGAAGGTGCCGATAAGCTCCCCGGGCTTGCCTGATTTTCCCTTAGATACGCCGTTTATGACTACATCGGCGGATTGTCCCGTTGAAAGGGGAAGTATCTCTCCGTTGTCAGAGTCGCAGACGGGGTGTCCAAGACCCGCAAACACGCCTGTTTCGGCGTTATAGAAGGTGACTGTTCCTATGCCTGCGGTGCTGTCCCGCACCCAAAGACCTGCCTTATATTTGCCGTCCTCCGAGGATTTTTTCGGGGTGATATAGGACGTGCAGTCTACTGAATTCCGTCGGTAGGAAACGGTAACGGGCTTACCTTCGGAACCGTCGATAAGCTTTTGAAGCTCGGCGTTGGTCATGACCTTCTGACCGTTTACGGAGGTTATGATGTCGCCCGCTTGCAGTCCTGCCGATTTGGCGGGGGAAACAAGCTGCCTGTCCGAGGTAAATTCTCCCGTGTCAATTACCATAACACCGTCGGTCAGGAGCTTTATGCCGAAGGGTGTTCCACAGGGGACGAGGACGGGTTCATCAACATGGGTAACGCTTACATTTTTGATAGGCAGAACACCGAAAAGCCGAAGCTGCACCTGTTCGGTAGTGTCCTTTGTGATGCCGTTTATTTCTGTTGAAACGGGCTTGATAAGGTCGGCAGTTAGGGGCTTGCAGGAGAAATTCAGGACGTTTTCTCCGGTCACATAGTATTCGTCCGGAAGATTAAAGCTGTAATGTGCTGCCGCCGCAAACAATATTGCTGACAGCGAAACGGCAGCGGCTGACAGTACCGCTAAAATTTTTGCTGCTGTTTTCATAGCTGTTGTCCTTTCTTCACGGATTATTTGCAGCGAACATTCGCTGCTATATTAATATTGACAGCTTTCAGAAGAATACACGTGTTTTATATTCTGTAATTTTACACCCAACCTTTTGATTAATGTGTCGAAATTAGCAATACAGAAAAAGGAAATATAATTTATAAATGAGGTGTTTTCTATTAATAAAGTGAGAAAATTTCTAATTTTTTTGATGATAATTGCAACTGCGGTCTATCCCGTCTTTTTCAATATTATGGGCGGCATAGGAATAATTGCAAAATCCGGAAATGAGAATGCTTCAAACGGCGTTGTGCTTATAGTATCCTCTCTGCTGCTTGTAGGCGGTGCTGCGCTGGCGATACTGAGGAAAAATATTGCCTCGGTAATATGTACGGCGACTGGTACGGTGGCTGCGGTCTATGTTATTCGCACGATCTCGCTGATAGCCAACACAGACAAGCTTGTAATGCGGCATCTGCCTACGGTGGCTGTTCCCGTGCTTACTGCGATAGTTCTTCTGCTGAATTTTCTCGATCCAGAAGCGGTCAGAAAAAGAGCGGAGAAAAAGCGGGCAAAGCTTGAAAGTGAGAACAGAGAACTGACAGCAGATGAGAAAATTATTTGAGAATTTACAGAACAGACTTTGCATGGGAGAGCAGGGAAGCGTCCCGGTACAATTTTTGCACTAAGGTGACAGAGGCTGCAAAGGAAGTTGCTGCTTTCAGTTTTACATATTTCACAAGGTAAAATCTCATAAATGAATCCGAAAATATACAAAAATTTTACAAACGGATATAATTTTCTGTGTTTTTTAAGTTTAATTATGTGATATACTAAAAAAATGTGAGAAAAGAGTTGGATTTACATTTTTCGAAAGGACGGATGATCTTGCTGAAAAAAATCCTGGCTGCCATATTATCCGCAGCTGCCGCTTTGACTATGTTTAGTGTGTCGGCAGGGGCAGAGAACAAGACTATGGTGCTTG
The DNA here is from genome assembly GCA_945877315.1 of uncultured Ruminococcus sp. Classification (GTDB taxonomy): domain Bacteria; phylum Bacillota; class Clostridia; order Oscillospirales; family Ruminococcaceae; genus UMGS1889. Next base: position 40,288 of record CAMCRP010000007.1, read on the forward strand.
ATGATGCTTACATCAGAATTGAAAATAACATAGGCTGGGATTGTCTTACCAGAGATGATATGCCCTCCGAGGCACTTTCCGCAGGCGGTTTTTCTGCCGACTCTTTTAATGTATTTGCCGAAAAGAACGACTATTACTTGTACTGCTTCAACTCAAATAAATCAAATATCATCACCGTTAAATGCTTTTCCGACAGTAAGTCCGAGGAGATATTTTCGCTGAACGATGCAACTTATCAGCAGCAGCAGGAGCTCATTGGTGAGATGGCAAGCAGAGGAGTGATCCCTGAAAATTCCACCATACTCAGCTCAAATGAGAAGTTCAAGCTGAATGATCAGGCGGTGGTGTATGTCATAAACTACTGCTATTCATCGGGAAAGAAAAATGATTACGGCTGCACATATTTTACCGTTCAGAACGGCAGCTACATATCCATTGATCTTATTTCCAAGGGTAAGGAGATAGAAAAATCCACGCTTGCCAAGTTCAAAAATATGATAAACACTGTTGCGTTTACCCGAATTGACGAAAAACCGCTTTTTACCAAGGAACAGCTGATGATAGGCGCAGGCGGTCTTTTGATACTGCTTTTCCTGATTTTTATCATTTCGGCAGGAAAACGGCGTAAAAAGGGAATGTAAGGATTTCGGCTGCGGTATTATCGCAGCCTTTTTTTGTTTTGCTGTAAATATTACATTTTGGTGTTATTTTTCGACATTCTATTGACATAGCGCATATATTGAGATATAATACCATTGTCAGGTATGTTTTTTCATTCGGATTTGAGGTTTTTAGTATGATAACAATTCCTTTTTTTGGATATAATCTATATCAAATGTTTCTGATTTTCTGCTTCTGGTCGTTTATAGGCTGGGGCATTGAAGTGGTTTATATGACATTGGAAACGGGCGAATTTCAGAACAGAGGGTTTCTGAATATGCCGTTTTGTCCTATCTATGGGTTTGGTGTACTGATAGTCGTTGCAAGCTGCCGACCCATAATAGACCATCCGGTTGTACTTTTCTTCCTGTCGGCTATTGTGTGTACTACTGTTGAGCTGTTGGTTGGCATCGGGCTGGAGAAGCTGTTTCACAATATCTGGTGGGATTATTCCCGTGAAAAATTTAACTACAAGGGCTACATATGTCTAAAGGTAACGCTTTTGTGGGGAATGGGCTGCCTTATCGTTGTGAAAATAGTTCACCCGCTGGTGGAAAAGGGAGTGAATCTGATACCTTTTAAGGTAGGGCTGGCGTTTATAGCCGTAATGTCTGTTTTGCTTATTATCGACATTATTTCGTCGGTTTCCGATGTTGAAAATCTTAACAAATATCTGAAAAAGATAGACGAGATCGCAAAGCTTATGACGGCAAGCTCCGTTGCTATTGGAGAAAATCTTTCCAACGAAACACTTGACTTGAAGGACAAATACAACCGCCTTCTGGAACAGGCTGTTTCCGCTCAGGGACGTCTTATTCGGGCGTTTCCGTATCTGAAAAGCCGCACCTACGGCATTGCTATGGAGAGTATCAAGCGCAAATTTTTCGGCGAAAAGTATAAGACCAGCGAAACTGTTTTAGGTCTTGTTGAGGAAAAGAAGCCCGTTAAGCCGACAAAAAAATGAAATAGCTCAAAAAACCACCCTTGCTGCTGCGAAGGTGGTTTTTCGGTTTTTTGTAATGTTACTTTTCCTTCGGCTTAAAGATAAGCGCAACTGCCAGACCAAACACCATTGCTGCCGTTATGCCTGCAGCCGATGAGGTCAGTCCACCCGTCAATGCTCCCAGAAGTCCCTTTTCGCTGACGGCTTCCTTTACACCTTCCGACAGGAGATAGCCGAAGCCTGTGAGGGGTACTGTTGCTCCCGCTCCCGCAAATTCCGCAAAGGGTTTGTAAAGTCCGACTGCGCCCAGAATGACGCCTGCTACCACATACGCCACAAGGATCCTTGCGGGGGTAAGCTTGGTGTAATCAATCAGCACCTGCCCGATGGCGCAGAGCAGTCCGCCTATGAGAAATGACCATAAATAGTCCATTGTTTGCTCCTTTCTCAGTCCGAAGAACTGTTTGAGATATGCACGGCGTGGGACACGGACGGTATACTTTCTCCCTGTTGTGATGCGGTTGTGGACATAAGTGCGCCCGTTGCGCAGAAGAGAATGTTTTTCAGCTCGCCCGTTTTTACCTTTGGCAGGAAATATCCGCAAAGAACCGATGCGCTGCAGCCGCAGCCCGAACCGCCTGCGTGTACGTCCTGTTCCTTTAGGTCGAACATCATAACGCCGCAGTCGGAGTGGTTTTTGGAGATGTCAATGCCGTCACGGGAGAGAAGCTCGTAGAGAAGCTTTGTGCCGACTGTTCCCAGATCTCCCGTGATAATTCGGTCGAAATCGGCGGGAGTTTTTCCCGTGTCCTCCAGATAGCTTCTGATGACATATGCGGCGGCGGGAGCCATGGCGGCGCCCATATTGTTTGCATCGGTCACGCCCAGGTCGCATATTTTGCCGATAGTTACGCCTTTTACATAGGGCGGGACGGATTTTTCCGCAACGACTACCGCTCCCGAAGCGGTGCAGGTCCATTGTGCGGTGGGGGTTCGCTGTCCGCCGTAGGACAGGGGCAGGCGGAACTGCCTTTCGGCGGTGCAGAAATGTGAGGAGGTCACGGCAACGATATGTCCACCTGCACCGCTGTCGGTAAGCAGAGATGCAAGGAGAAGTCCCTCTGACATAGTGGAGCATGCCCCGAAAAGCCCTAAAATAGGAATGTCAAACCCTCTAAGGGCATAGGTGGAGCTGATACATTGATTGAGCAGATCCCCCGAAAACATATAGTCAATATCCTCTGGGGTAAATCCGCCTTTGTCCAAAGCGGCGGAAACTGTACGTTTGAGCATTTCGCTTTCCGCTTTCTCCCAGGTGTCCTGACCGAAATAGGCGTCCTGTTCACACTGGTCGAAGCAGCTGCCAAGTGGGCCCTCGCTTTCCTTTTTGCCGACTACCGATGCAAAGCTGACTATGGAAGGCGTGTTTTTCAGCACAAATGTATTTCCCGTGATTTTCAAGTTATCAGTCCTTTCGGAAAATTTCTATTAGTTTTTCACGTTTTGTTGATTTTATACGGAAATATCCAAATAAAAAATCCGTGTATCAGATACTGCATGTAGTATCTGATACACGGAGCATATCAACATATTGATATCACTGCTTTGCAGCTATCTTATATTCATCTCCCAAACGGAAAAATGGGCAATTACGGTTTCCGCCTGTGATGTATCTTACATAGTCGTCCTCGTCCATATTGACCTCGCAGCAGTAGTCCTCGTAATCCTCGTCATAGGCGTAATATGCGCAAAGCTCGCAGTCATGGGGCTGTTTATCATTCATAGTATGACCTGCTTTCTTCTTTTAATTTAAGATAATTTTACCACTATACAGCCTATTTGTCAACTGCGAATTTTTCGGAAAATGTTGACTTTACGGCGTATTTATGGTATCATTATAGAATATGACATATATGCAAAAGGAATGGATATTTTTGGAATTTATACAAGCGTTTGACGATTCTATAACATATTTTATCAACGACCATATGCACAACTCGGTAACACAGACTATCGTGCCTATTATCACCCACCTGGGAACGGGCGGCGTTATTTGGATAATCAGCGGACTTCTGCTGACCATTAAGCGGAAAACCCGTCCAATTGGCGTAATGATGCTGCTTTCGCTGATAGTTGCGGCGATCGTGGGAAATCTTATGATAAAGCCTATTTTCAACCGAACACGTCCCTATTTGGCTAATGATGACCTGATGCTGCTTATTGGTGCGCCTATGGGCTCGTCGTTCCCATCGGGACACAGTATTTCGTCCTTTGCGTCGGCTACGGCGTTGTTTTTGCGGAAAAAATCGGTGGGAATAGTGGCACTGGTGTTTGCGTTTATGATAGCTTTTTCCAGAGTTTTCCTGTTTGTACATTATTTCACAGATGTTTTGGTTGGATCGCTGCTGGGGGTAGTAACGGCTATTCTCCTTGAGAAATTTTTCGGAGAAAAGATAGACGCTCTCTTGGAGAAGATTCCACCGAGGAAAGAAAGGACTGTTTGACATGGCTCTGGACGGAGCATTTTTATATGCGGTAAAGAGTGAGCTGATGTTCCTCATCGGCTCTCGTGTGGACAAAATACATCAGCCGTCAAGGGAGGAAATTGTCATTTCCATGAGGGCGAGGGGCGGTATGCAGAAGCTGTTTATCTCCGCAAATGCGGGTTCGGCAAGGGTGCATATCACGAAAAAATCCATCGAAAACCCCAAAGCCCCGCCTATGTTCTGTATGCTCATGAGAAAGCATATCGGAAGCGGAAGGCTTGTAAATATCCGTCAGGACGGCTTGGAGAGAATTCTCTTCTTAGATTTTGAAGCGGTGAATGAGCTGGGCGACTTGGTTATCATAACCGTTGCCTGCGAAATTATGGGCAGATGCTCAAATATTATTCTTATAAATCACGAGGGACGGATAATTGACAGCATTAAGCGTGTTGACGAGGAAATGTCCCGTGAACGTCCTGTTCTCCCGGGTATGCGTTACGAAGCACCGCCGAGAGATGACAGGTTGAGTTTGTTCACCTGTACACGGGAGCAGTTGTCTGATGCGCTGCGAAATTCGCCTAATGCGGAGCTGTCAAAGGCTCTTATAAGGACGTTTGAGGGCATTTCTCCCATTGTGGCGAGAGAGTGGACCTTCTATGCGGGACGAGGCAGCGACCTGACAACTGCGGATATCTCCCGAATAGCAGAGGACAGGCTGTTTGAAGCTATTCAAAACACGAAAATCGCTCTTGAAGAGGGGAAATGCCGGTTCTGTACGCTGACCGACAAGCAGGGTCTGTTAAAAGATTTTTCATTTATTCGCATAGATCAGTATGGTTTTCTCATGACATTAAAGGAGCAGCCGTCCGCTTGTGATACGCTGGATAGCTTCTTTTCCGAGCGAGATGCCATTGCACGAATGAAACAGCGTTCTTCCGATCTTTTCAGGCTGTTGGTGAACCTTACCGAGCGTATCTCCCGACGTCTGGAAATACAGAAGCAGGAGCTGAAACAGTCGGCGGACAGGGAGCAGCTGAAGCTTTTCGGTGACCTTATATCTGCTAATATTTACCAAATGGAAAAGGGAATGAACGAGATAACCGTGCAGAATTTCTATGACGAAAAATGTCCCTATATAACCATCAAGCTTGATGCTCGGCTGACTCCTTCCCAGAATATGCAGCGGTATTTTTCGGAATACAGAAAGGCGGTCACAGCTGAGAAAAAGCTGACCGAGCTTATTGCGAAGGGCGAGGAGGAGCTGAGCTACATTGACAGCGTTTTCGATGCGCTCACCCGAACAAACGGCGAGGACGAGGTTATGCAGATAAAGGCTGAGTTAGCGGAGCAAGGATATGTGAAGTCCGTGTCAATGAAGGGTAAGCAGCAGCCGAAAAGTCTGCCGCCTATTGAGTATGAGTCACCCTCGGGTTATCGGATCTTGGTGGGCAGAAATAATGTTCAGAATGACAAACTGACGCTGAAAACAGCCGAGAAATCGGATATTTGGCTGCATACAAAGGATATCCCCGGGTCACACGTTATCATTTGCACGGGGGGGAGCGTTCCCGATGATGAAACTATTCTGTTTGCCGCAAGGATAGCCGCAAGGCACAGCAAGGCGGCAAATTCTGCGCAGGTGCCTGTGGACTATGTTCCCGTGAAATTCGTGAAAAAGCCCTCGGGGGCAAAGCCCGGCAAGGTCATTTTCACTAACAACAGGACGGTTTATGTTACGCCTGCCGAAATATGATATTTGCGGCGTTTGCATTTATGAGCAAGCGCCGCAGTTTTGTGAAAGGAAGGTTTGATGAACGGGAAATTGGGTATTTTAAAGCTGTCAGCGGCGATGCTGATTTTCGGCAGCGTAGGGATATTTGTCAGGTACATATCACTTCCTTCAGGGGCGGTGGCAGCGGCAAGGGGAGTCATAGGAACGCTGTTTTTGGCAGTATTGGCAGTTGTGAGGCGGCAGAAGCTGTCCTCGGCGATACGGCAAAAGCTGCCGCTTTTGTGCATTTCGGGCGTTTGCATTGGCGTCAACTGGATATTGCTGTTTGAAGCTTATCGGTATACGACTGTTGCGGTGGCGACACTGTGCTACTATATGGCACCTGTGCCGGTTATTGCGGCTTCGCCCATTGTTTTGGGAGAACGGCTTACTTTTGGGAAAAGCCTTTGTGCGCTGTCGGCTGTTTTGGGAATGGTTTTTGTTTCGGGGGTGTTGTCTGACGGTCTGAGCGGCGGTTCGGACATGAAGGGTATTGCCTTTGGGCTGTCTGCGGCGGCTGTTTATGCGGCTGTTGTGCTTATGAACAAGCGGGCGGGGGATATTCCCGCATTTGATATGACGGTGGTTCAGCTGGGTTCGGCGGCTGTGGTTCTTGTTCCTTACACGCTTCTGACGGAGGATATTTCCTTGGAAATGTTGAGCGTCAGTGCGATAATTTTACTTATTACGGTAGGTATTATTCACACGGGATTTGCTTATGCCTTGTATTTTTCCGCTATAAAGGAACTGAAAGCACAGACTGCGGCTATTTTTAGTTATATTGACCCACTTGTTGCTGTGCTGTTGTCAGCATTGCTTTTAAAGGAACCTTTGGGAATTGAAATTATAATAGGCGGTGTGCTGATAATCGGTTCGGCTGTTATCAGTGAATTAATCGGCAAAAAGGAAATGGAAAATAATTGAAAGATTTATAGAAATTACAGAAATTAACAATTCTATTTCTGTTTCATTATTATAAGAAGGTTTTATAAATGGAAAGACTTGAAGCGTTTGAGAAAATGTTAAGCGATATTATCGAACAATCCGAAAAGGAAAAGGCTGTAATGGACGACCTAAAGGCAAAGGGCAAGGAAAAGACGGCGACCTACAAGCAGTATATGGGAAATCGTCTTATCTACAGTCGTATACTATCTTTATATAAGGAATATGGACTAATTGACTGAACGCAAAAACCCCTCCGAAGCATTTGCCTCGGAGGGGTCAATTTCATATTTCAGAAATAGATTACTTAACTTCAACAGTCCAGCCGAACTTGTCCTCGATCTTGCCCCACTGAATACCTGTGAGAGTATCGTAAAGCTTCTGAGAGATAGCACCGATTTCGCCGTTGTTGATGGTCATATGCTTGTCGCCGTATTTCAGCTCGCCGATGGGAGAGATAACAGCGGCTGTGCCTGTGCCGAATGCTTCGTCAAATGTGCCGTTGTCGTAAGCGGCAATAAGCTCGTCAATTTCAAGGTTTCTCTCGGTCACCTTGTAGCCCATAGAGCGGAGAAGCTCGATGCAGGACTTTCTTGTGATACCGCCCAGAATGGAACCTCTGTCAAGGCTGGGGGTGATAACCTCGCCGTTCAGAACGAAGAATACGTTCATTGCGCCGACTTCCTCGATATACTTTCTGTGAACGCCGTCCAGCCAGAGAACCTGTGCATAGCCTTCCTTCTCGGCTTCTTCCTGTGCCTTCATGGAAATAGCATAGTTAGCGGCAGCCTTTGTGAAGCCTGTTCCGCCTGTTACTGCACGGACATAGTTCTGCTCAACGTAAATCTTAACGGGAGCAAGGCCTGCGGCATAGTATGCTCCAACAGGTGAAAGAATGACAGCAAAAATCAGGTGCTTAGCGGGGTGAACGCCCAGCATGGGGTCAATTGCGAATATGTAAGGTCTGATATAAAGGGAAGTTCCCTCGGCTGTTGGAATCCAATCGGCGTCTACCTTAACAAGAGTCTTGATAGCCTCAACGCAGAATTCCTCGTCGATCTTAGGAATACAAAGTCTGTCGTTGGACACGTTCAGTCTTGCCATATTCTGGTCGGGTCTGAACAGCTGAATCTTGCCCGAAGCGGTGCGGTAAGCCTTCATTCCCTCGAAATCAGCCTGACCGTAGTGCAGACACATGGCGGAGGGGTCCAGCGGAATGGGTCCGTAGGGAACTATGCGGGGATCGTGCCAGCCCTGTCCTTCGTCGTAATTCATCAGAAACATGTGGTCGGTGAAGATCTTTCCGAAGCCAAGCTTGCTCTGATCAGCAGGCTTCTCCTTAGGAGAGGTCGTTAAAGTGATTTTGATTTCCTGCATTGAAAAAACTTCCTTCCGTAAACGGCAATTGCCGATTTATATACTATAATGTTATTATAACAAATTTTTTCCCCATTTACAAGAGAAAATTAATGCAAGATTACACAAAAAAACCTCTTGCTTTTTCAAATTTTTTGTGATATAATAGTTTAAGACTTCTGAAATGGTATGCCTCCATAGTTCAATGGATATAACAGCCCCCTCCTAAGGGGCAGTTACAGGTTCGATTCCTGTTGGAGGTGCCAAGGGTCTGTCCCCCGAAATCGCTTGATTTTCGGGGGATTTTTCTTTTTGGGCGTTGACTTTGTTTGGTTTCGTTGGTATAATATTATCAAGGAAAATCGGTATATAAGCATTTTTAAGGAGATAATTAAATGGGAAATATAATATCCTTTGACGGAACTATATCTATAAATGACGATTCACTTTCAATGTCTAATGGGCTTACAGATGTACTGATAGATTACTTACTTATCAGCGGTTCTGAATTGGCTGTTTCCGAAAGCGAAAAAAGAATGATTGCTTTTTTGGCAGAAAAGCAACAAACTATAATCGGAATGGGAACTGTTGGTTTTGATATTATCGAAATGCCGTGGCAATTGGATTCTTTTCATAAAGATAAAGCGTTTTTATTGAAAGTGATAGACTATGCACGAATGCTGTCATTCAAAAAAAGCGTTTGGGATAAACTTGGATATGAGCCGAATCAAGAACATATTGATTATGCTCTGAGTAGATTTGACACTTTGATAAAACGCATGACAGAAAATGATATTGATAATAATAATCTGCAAGAATGGTTAGCCGACAGAGAACAAGATGACCCTGTTTGCTGCGGCTATCCCAAATGTCCTAAACATGGAGTGATACTTTCATTGTTTGGGTGCAAATTATGTAATGATGGGGCATAAATTCCAACTTTACGAGGTGCTGTATGAACGAGAAAATAGAAATTAAAGAAGAACGTATATCGGCAAAGGAATATATAGATTTTCTGAAAAGGACAGATCTGGGTTCGCAGTATCCCAAGGAACGCTTTGAGGAAAGAATAGAACGGCTTGTTAAAAATGCTTCTATAAGTCTTGCCGCACGGAATGAAAAGGGTGAAATTGTCGGTGTTTTGTTTGGACTGACAGATTTTGCCTACTGGCTTTATGTCACAGATCTGGGCGTTGACAGGTCGTATGAGGGGCAGGGCATTGGCAGGCGGTTAATGAAAACCGCACACGAGAAGGCAGGCGGCGAAAAGGATATTGCGGTATATTTGATCGCAAACGATAATGCAATTGCGTTTTATGAAAAGATAGGAATGACAAAGGCTGACGATGTAATGCAGTATAATCATATCGAATGGACGGGTTTTACGGTGGAGTAATGCAGCTGTTTTGGGGCAGTGTGATATATTCGTATATTGGTGTAATATTAAATTGATCGGAAATTGAGGTGAAGTATTATGTGCGAAATTTGTAAAGAAGTAATGACTGTTGACGCATTTTCAAACACGAAGGTATATCTTGATTGTTTGAAATATATTCAGACCTTGGTGGACAGCGGTGATTATAGATTTGAGTCAAAGGATTGTGATACGGATAAGGTTAGAGATGAAAACGGCTGTTGGGCTGATGACATTATCTTCCATTCCATAAAATGTGAGAAATGCGGTCAGATTTTCATTTGTTCGGCAAATACATACAGGGGAAACGGAAGCTTTAGGACAGTATAAACTATTTTTGAGGAGGACATATTTATGAACAAAAATCTCACTATTCGTCCCGAGGAACACAAGGATTACAAGGACATCGTTTCCCTGATACTGCGTTCCTTCCAAGAGGGGACAGATTATTCCGACGGAACGGACATTATTGCATTGGTGGAAGAAATAAGGGATTCGGAGTTCTATATTCCCGAATTGTCCTTTGTTGCGGAGCTGGACGGCGTTATTGTGGGACACTTTTTGTTCTCTAAATTCCCGTTATCTTCCACAAAAGAAGGGGGACACGGCGGTGCGGAGGATACCGATATAGTAATGCTGGCTCCCGTTTCCGTTCATGCGGACTATCTTCGTCGGGGAATTGGCTCGGCTATGCTGAAAATGGGCATTGAACGGGTCAAGGAGCATGGTTTCAAGGGCATAACCGTTGAGGGAAATCATAATTTCTACAACAAGGTAGGTTTTCGGACATCATCGGAATTTAACATATTCCCCACCTGTGGAATTCCTATGACCGAACCTCGGTGTATGATGTGCATGGAAACATATGAAGGCTCGCTGAAAGGTATTGGCGGGTATATCGTTTATGATATGTATTATAATGCCTGATTCTATTTACGGCGTTTCCCTGCGGCATATTCCGACGGTGAAACGCCTTTATATTTCTTGAACACCCGTGAGAAATACAAGCTGTCCTCAAAGCCCACAGATGCGGCTGTTTCGGACACGGTCAGCTGTCCGCTGCGAAGAAGCTCGGAGGCTCTGTCTATGCGAAATCTCGCCAAATATTCCGACGGGGAAATGCCCATAGAACGGCGAAACGCCCTAAACAGCGTTGCTCGGCTGACACCTGCTGCGGCGGCTATGTCCTCGACAGAAATGTTCAGAGAATAGCTGCCCGAGATGAACTGTCGGGCAGTTTCGGCATAGTCCGACTGCTGTCCGCCCGATGCCGCCGAAGCTGCGGGGTGTTTCATCAGCAGTGCGAGCATTAGATAGAGCCGTCCCGTCATTTCGGTAATATCGGCGGCGGTGTGACCGTTGCAGCGGTATATCTCGGACATGCGGTCTTTCAGATCGTCCCCAAAATCGCAGCGGAGTACGGGCAGCTCACGGGTGAAGTCCGTCCGTGAGATGATATGCTCGGCATCGGCACCCGAAAAGCCTGTCCAATAGTATTCCCACGGGTCGTCGGCGTCGGCGGTGTAGCTGATAAGCGTTTCGGGGTAGATTAGGAATGTGTCCCCTGCTTTCAGTTCAAAGCTGCCTGTGGGGGTGGAAAACACGCCCTTTCCCGAGGTGATATGGTGGATAAGATAGTGGTCACGGACGCCCTTTCCCCAGCTGTGAAGGCTCTCGCATTTTTCATAGCCTGCGCTGTTTACGGTCAGGGAAAAGCCCTCCGTGCTGCCTGATTTGAAGGATAGTTTTTTGATTTTGTTGTCCATTTTTTGGGACACTTCCTTTTCGGATAATATAAAAAGCACTTGCATTTCATATTATATTGTGATATACTAAATACAGAAGGAAGCTGGTTTTATGAGTACAAGAGAAATTGCTTATAACCTTATTGATATGCTATCTGAGGAACAGCTTAAAACATTTATTGATTTCATCAGAAGCTTCACGGATATACCGAATAAAGAAACAGAACAGGCAATGCTTGAAGCGGATAGAATAGCACACGATCCTTCTGTAAAGGCTTATGATGATGTTGATGAAATGTTTAGGGAGATACTTGATGAATGAAATATAAAGTTAAATTTACCGCTCAATTCTTATAGGGAATTGGGTGTTTTTTTACCTCGAATCACAAAAGCAACGAACCCATACTATCGCCGTGGGGAGCTCGGTAACAGCTTGCACTAAGGCAACAATGATGAACTGTGCTGCATTTCCCGCAAAGGTAAATCCACAAAAATTATACCACAAAAAGAGCAGACTTGCAACATAAATCCATATAAATGAAACAAAAAAATATTGCATTTCGGGGGAAAGTGATATATAATTATGACAGTAACCGAAGGACAGCTTCGGAATTTAAGGGAGGACGTTTATTATGGCAACAATTCTTGTTACAGGCGGAGCGGGTTTTATCGGAAGCCACACCTGCGTGGAGCTTTTGAACAGCGGATATGACATTGTGGTGATGGACAATTTTTCCAATTCCAAGCCCGAAGCACTGAACCGAATCAAGAAGATAACAGGCAAGGACTTCAAGTTCTATGAAACGGATATGCTGGATTACGAGGGCACTTCCAGGATCTTCAAGGAAAACAAAATTGATGCAGTTATCCATTTTGCGGGACTGAAGGCAGTTGGCGAAAGCTGCGCAAAGCCCGTTGAATACTACTATAACAACATTACAGGAACGCTGGAGCTTATTAAGGCTATGCGTGACAACGGCTGCAAAAGGATAGTTTTCTCCTCCTCGGCAACTGTTTACGGCATGAACAATCCTGTGCCTTACGTTGAAACTATGCCGACATCTGCAACAAATCCTTACGGCTACACTAAGGTTATGATCGAGCAGATACTCTCCGATACTGCCAAGGCTGACAAGGAGTGGAGCGTTGTTTTGCTGAGATATTTCAATCCCATTGGCGCACACGAAAGCGGTCTTATCGGCGAGGATCCCAACGGTATTCCCAACAATCTGCTGCCCTATATTGCACAGGTGGCTGTGGGTAAGCTGCAGTGCCTGAGCGTTTACGGCAACGATTATGACACTCCCGACGGAACGGGCGTGAGGGATTATATCCACGTTGTTGACCTGGCTTCGGGACATCTTTGTGCGGTGGACTATGCTCTCAAACACAGCGGTGTTGAAGCGGTAAATCTGGGAACGGGCAAGGGCACAAGCGTGCTGGAGGTCGTTGCGGCTTTTGAAAAGGCTTCGGGTGTTAAGATCAACTATAAGATCGCTCCCAGACGTGCGGGAGATATTGCTACCTGTTATGCAAACACCGACAAGGCAAAGGCTCTCTTCGGCTGGGAGGCAAAGGCTGACATTAACAAGATGTGTGCAGACAGCTGGAATTTTACAAAGAATAATCCTAACGGGCTTTGATTACCCTTTGAAAACTTAACAAACGTGGAAAACGTCCGAAGCAGTTGTTATTAGGCTGCTTCGGACGATATTATTTTATTATTTATAAACGCAAAATAAATAAAAATGGATATATCTGTTTTATATAAGTAAATTTCAAATACAACAAACACTATTTCTATTTCTAAAAACAAACGCCGACACTCGGAGATAGTTTCCAAGTGTCGGGGTGATTAGAAAAATTCAGAGTATCACCGGATCTCTTTCTTCCTTTGCTTCTGATATTTTGCTATGCCCTTATGCCATTCCTGCTTGTGACGGAGATATTCCTCCGAATCTGCGGAGTAGGCAGCTTCTTTCTTTAGATTTTCATAGCTTCTTAAACGTTCGGCGGACAGCTCACCGCTTTCAATTGCTGCTTTGATCGCACAGCCGGGTTCCGAATGGTGTGTGCAGTCACGGAAACGGCATTTCCCGATATATTGTTCAACATCGGTAAATGCGTTAGTAAGACCCTCCGATGTGTCCCACATTCCAAGCTCGCGCATACCCGGAGTGTCGATTATCATTGCGCCGTTTTTCAGCATAATAAGCTGCCGATGGGTGGTGGTGTGGCGGCCCTTGCTGTCGTCCTCACGGATAGAGTTCACCGCCATTATTTCCTCGCCCGCAAGAGCGTTCACAAGGCTGGATTTTCCTACGCCCGATGAGCCGAGGAAAACCAGCGTCTTTTCGGGCTTCACAAACTCGCTTAGAGCGTCCAGACCGCAGCCTGTTGATGAGCTTACGGTGTATACGGGAACTCCCGGGGCGATGCGCTCGGCTGCTCTGATATATTCGCTGTTATCCTCCAAAAGGTCAGCTTTTGTCAGAACCACGACGGGAAATGCTCCCGACTGCCATGCAAGGGTCAGGTAGCGTTCAAGGCGGCGTTCGTTGAAGTCATGGTTCAGGGACTGCATTATGAAAACATAGTCAAAGTTCGCTGCGACCGCCTGTGCACCCATTCCCGGGGTGGGATTTCTGCGGGAACAGAAGGATTTTCGGGGGAGAGTTTCGGTAATTCGGCAGTCGCCGCTCGGAACGTAGTCGATCATTACGAAATCGCCTGCGGTGGGGAACTCTTCATTGTCATAGTAATATTCCTTGGATTTCAGCACACCGCTTACTTCGCCATGTTCGCAGACAAGCTCGAAGCGTTCCTTATGAACGGCGGTAACTCTGGCGGGAATGCCTGTGGCGTTTTCGGGTATCATATTGGGTGTAAGTCCGTATTCTTTCATATTCATTGTAAAATTCCTCCAAATGGTTATATGGTTTCTCGTAAAAATTCATCATAAAACATCACTCCTATCATCGCAGTAACCGAAAAAAGGCAAAAAAATAACACACCCCTTTGGATGCGTTCAAATGTGCTTCACGAAAGGTTTTACGAAAGGGCACAGCAAACAAAGGGGTCATGCCCCAACTTATTTTGTGCCAATATTCGGTTTTACGATGCAATTACCTCACAAACAGTCATCAAAAAAACTCCTTTCGCTCCGCATTACGGATTATTTGCATATAGTATATCACATTTGAAATGAAATTGCAATAGGTTTTTGAAATTTTTTTGGAAATTTTATTCCAATATGCCGAGAATAAGCCGTTTTGTTCCGAGAAACTTCGTATAAAATGCCCTTTGAAAAATTCCGCAAAAGGTGATATAATAGTCAATGATGTGTAGCTGATATATTGAGCATATCAATATAAGCGTAAGTCCAATCAGCTGCATATCTATATATTGTATATAAAGGCGTGCAGCATTAAAGCTGTGCGCTAATTTTTTTACAAGGAGAGATAAATATATGAAGAAAACAGTATTCGGGAACAGAATGGCGGATATGCCCATAAACAAGCTTATGCTTTCCATGGGGATACCTATGATAATATCAATGGTTCTGCAGGCGGTCTACAATATTGTGGACAGTGCCTTCGTATCCAATATGAAAACGGGCGGCGAGGCGGCACTGAATGCCCTTACACTGGCTTTTCCGCTGCAAATACTGATGGTTGCGGTCGGCATTGGAACAGGCGTGGGTGCTAACGTTCTTGTGGCAAAATGCCTTGGTATGAAGAACGGAGAGCAAGCGGGCAAGGCGGCGGGAAATGCCGTATTTCTTGCGTTTGTCATATATCTGATATTCTTGATATTCGGAATAACAGGGGCAGAGGTCTACATAAATTCTCAGACCACCAACCCCGAAATTGCCGAAATGGGCACCGATTATATAAGGATATGCTGTGTATTCTCCTTTGGAATGTCCTTCTTTTCGGTATATGAGAAGCTTTTACAGTCCACGGGAAACTCTCTGTATTCCACAATTGCGCAGATCGCAGGCGCAGTGACAAATATTATACTCGACCCCATACTCATATATGGTCTGCTTGGGCTCCCCGAAATGGGCGTTAGGGGAGCGGCATATGCAACGGTTATCGGGCAGATAGTTTCGTTTATAACTGCGCTTACTTTCCATTTCAAGATCAATACAGATATCCCCAACAGCCTTAGCTTTATCAAGCCGTCGCTTGGGACTATCAGGGATATATACATGATAGGTCTACCCGCAATAATATCTCAGGCACTCATTTCGGTCATGACATACGGTCTGAATATCATTTTTGGCGGAATCAGCGAGGCAATGGTCACCGCATACGGTCTTTTCTATAAGATACAGCAGTTTCTGCTGTTTGCTGCATACGGAATGAGGGACGCTATTATGCCCATAACGGCGTTCAGCTGCGGCACGGGAAACAAGGACAGGCTCCATGACTGCGTAAAATACGGGCAGCTCTTTACCGCCGTCATAATGCTTGTGGGATTTGCCGTCATCGAGATATTCGCCGTGCCTTTTTCGGGAATATTCGGATTGTCGGGGGAAACTCAGCAGCTTTGCATCAGCGCAATGCGGATAATATCAATATCCTTCGTGTTTGCGGGGGCGAATATTGCATATCAGGGACTTTTTCAGGCAATGGAGGGCGGCATTCAGTCGCTGGTAATATCTGTTTGCCGTCAGATATTGTTCGTGTTTCCCTTTGCGTTAATATTTGCGAATACTGGCGTAGAATGGCTGTCTTGGACGGTTTTCCCCATTGCTGAGATACTAACATTCATTATCGTCTATGTAATGTTCAAAAGGCTCCGCTGTAAAAAGGAATTCTAATGAAAACACGCTGATTTGTTGGAAAATATTTGTTGATTTTTACCGTTTGAAATAATTATAAAAGTATGCTAAAATGTCAATACCGAATAAGCAACGACACACG
Organism: uncultured Ruminococcus sp.; assembly: GCA_945877315.1. Classification (GTDB taxonomy): domain Bacteria; phylum Bacillota; class Clostridia; order Oscillospirales; family Ruminococcaceae; genus UMGS1889. The sequence goes on from CAMCRP010000007.1 coordinate 56,536, forward strand.
TTATACCTTTGGGTATGTAAATCTGATCACGGTACTGCCGTTCGATTTATACTAAACACCATTTAAATCACGGAGAAGAAATCGGCGTAAAAGACTTGCGTTTATTGTTTTTTACGCCGAGAGATTTCCGTGATTAATGTGTGTTTAGTGCTACGCCCAAGGTATAGCGTTTTTTGCTTGTTCGGATTTTTTATTTCAGGAGAGATATTATGCCAAGAAACCAATTTGAAAGAATGATGTTTGCCCTTATGACTGTTATTGTGACCGTCCACGGATATGTGTTTTACAGCCTTTATGTGGTAAACGGCAGCCTGCTTATGGAGATAAATCAGGCGGGAAGCGTCCTTGAAGCTGTAAATGCTCAGGGCGGAGTCTATATGTTCGGAAGAATGGTGCCTATCCGGGCGGTGGCAGCAGTGGAATTTATCTTCGCATACTGCCTTGAATGTCTGATCGGAAGTCCCTGCTCATTCAAGCTTGCCTGCAAGGTGTTTGACCCGAGGGAAACACATCCCGTACTGTTTGAAACCGCCGTTATATGCGCAACGGTGGGCATTATGTGTCCCTCAATGAGCTTTATCGCTGCATGGCTTTATTATCCGTATTACAGGGGATTCAGCATTATTACGCTGCTTGCCGACTGGTTAAAGCTGGTGTGTCTGAATTTTCCTTTTGCGTTTTTCTCGCAGCTGTTTTTCATTCAGCCGCTTATCAGAACTTTGTTCAAAAAGATATTCCGCAGAAATGAAGCAGACTCCGCAGATACGGTGCTTTCCGCCGATTGAATTACGTGATGCTTTACTTTGCCGATCTCCGCTGCTTTTTGCCCTCGAAGTTGGAAAGCAGCGGATTTTTGCTATCGCCGTGGGGGAGAAACCTTCGGCAAATACAAAGGCTGCGGCAGCATGCACAGCCGTGCATCTCACAAAGGCAAATCAACCGAAAAAATCCGCAAAACCGCTTGACATACAGCCGTCGACAGAATATAATATTAATATGCACGATTATTTTGAAAAGGACTGATAAAAGTGAGGTTTTCTGCTGCCGTGACAGCTTTTTTAATAGCTGCAAACGCCCTGTTTTCGGGATTTTCCGTAACTGCTCATGCAGCAGAGGACGAGCTTGTTTACGCTGCCCTGGGGGACAGCATTGCCTACGGTTACGGACTTGATAATAGGGAACGGGACGCATACCCTTATATAACCGCCGAAGCTATCGGTGCGGATAAATTCTACGATTTCACGCTTTGCGGCGCATACACCTCGGATATTATCAAAATGGCGGAGAAAAACGCCGATGCTTTGTCGGAAGCGGACGTTATTAGCCTGACTGTCGGTTCTAACAGCCTGTTTGTGCCGTTTCTTATGTCGGCTGCGGATATGGCAGGGGTGGAGTTCCCCGAAACGGAGGCATCTGCGGACAAGCTTGAGGGGGCTGTGGATATTTCCGTGATAGTTGCGCTCTATCGGGCGTATTCCAACGAAAAATCGCCCCAGAGAAGGAGCATGGACGAGGCATTTGCACAGTTCAGAAAAGAGTGGATAGAGCTTATAGACCTTGTTACGGAGATAAGCCCCCATGCGGATATAGTGGTCACGGGATATTATAACCCGTACCGATATTGGAATATCAAGCCCTTGAATATGGAGATGGGTAATATCGTACAGATATATATATCCAAAATGAACAAGTTTATCGAGGTCAGCTGCCGCAAAAAGTACAGAATAGCGGATATATCCGAGGTAATGTCAGACAATATCCCCGATATTAAAAACCCCGCAAATAACAGGTTTGACCCACACCCCGACAGCAGATGGCAGGCATATATCGCCAAGGCCGTCATATCCGAGATCCGTGGATAGGAGATCAATGTGAAAGCGATATTCAGATATATACACCAATATTTCAAAAAGCTGGACAAGCAGCTTATAATAGCCGTGCTGGCGGTTTCGGCGTTTGGCGTGGTGCTGCTTTATTCTATGAGCTGCGCCGATATTATTGATATTTCGTATGTTAATACCCAAATAAAGGGAATTGTTTTGGGATTTGCTGCGGCAATGATATTGTCGTCGCTGGATTACCATATGCTTGCAAAATTATGGTTTTTGTATGTTCCTTTGACGCTGGGAATGGTACTTCTTACCTTCACAAGCTTAGGCTATCAGCCCCCGGGAACCGACGACAGAGCGTGGATAGACCTGGGTTTTATGACAATTCAGCCGTCCGAATTTCTTAAATTGGCATTTATACTTTCTTTCGGATTTCACCTGTCGAAGATTGAAGAAAATATGAACAGCATTGTGAATGTGGGTCTGCTCTGCCTTCATGGAGTTGTCCCCGTTGCCCTCATAGCAAAGCAGGGGGACGACGGAACGGCTATCGTCTTTATGTTCATATTCGCTGCTATGCTTTTCGCTGCGGGAATATCCTGGAAATATATTCTTGCCGCTGTTATCGCCGCACCGGCACTCTGCTGGTACGCATGGAATTACCTTATGCAGGACCATCATCGGGCACGCTTTGAGGTGCTTTTTGCGGAAGACCCCGACCCGACCATATTCTATCATCAGAAGGTGGGGCTTATTGCCCTCGGTTCGGGGCAGCTTTTCGGAAAGGGACTGTTCGGCGGGGATTACAGTTATGTTCCCAAGGTACATAACGACTTTATTTTCTCCTATGTCGGCCAGACCTGCGGCTTTATCGGTTCGGTGGCTTTGGTTGCGGTGCTTGCGTATATCTGTCTGAAAATCGTTGCTGACAGCCGTATCGCAAAGGACAGCCTTGGCAGAAATATCTGCGTCGGAGTGTTCGGAATGATGTTTGCCCACTGCCTGATGAATATAGGAATGGTTCTGGCTGTTATGCCTGTTATCGGCGTTCCGCTGCCCTTTATGAGTGCGGGCGGTACGGCGGTGCTTAGTATGTACATCGGTATCGGGCTGGTTATGAGCGTTTACTCACATTCGGAAAAGAATTACAGAGTGTTTTATGATGCTAATTAATAGAAAAATGATTATTTCTATTTTGCTTGTATATATTTTTATTATTTTTAAGATTTTACCTTAGTGATGACCGAAGGCTTCATGTCCTATGGCGGCTTTTGTGCGGACTGTTGCATTCTGCGAGGGAGTTGGTCGGGGACGCTTCCCATGCCCGACCGCAGCCTTGCGGGCGAGTAAACATGGAAAAATTGGGCGGAAGCCCTAAAAAAGGAGTATATATATGTCACAGTTAAAAGAAACCCTAAAAAGGCTATACGGCGAAGAAGCGCTGGAGCAGCAGCTAAAGCGTTATGAGAACGCCGAAAGAGCATTTGCGGAAACCTTTGGAGTGTCCGTTGAGCCAATGATCTTCTCCGCTTCGGGAAGAACCGAAATAGGCGGAAATCACACCGACCATAACAGGGGAAAGGTGCTTGCTGCGGCAGTCGGTCTGGACGTTATTGCGTATGTTATCCCAACCAGAGAGAACGTCATTACCGTTCAGTCTGAGGGATTTCCGAGAGATACCGTCAAGCTGGACGTGCTTGAACCTGTTGAAGCCGAGCTGAACAGCTCCGCAGCACTCATCAGGGGCGTTGCTGCGGGCTTTGTCAAGGAAGGTCTGAAAATCGGAGGATTTGAGGCTTACACCACTTCAAACGTGCTGAAAGGCTCGGGAATTTCGTCCTCTGCAGCGTTTGAGGTGCTTATCGGAACTATCCTTTCCCATCTGTACAATGACGGAAATGTGTCCGCTGTGAAGGTAGCCCGGATCGCACAGTATGCGGAAAATCGGTTCTTCGGCAAGCCTTCGGGACTGCTTGACCAGATGGCTTCTTCGGTAGGCGGATTTATTACCATAGATTTCAAGGACACAGCTAATCCTGTCATTGAAAGCATCAGCTATGACTTTGCTTCCAGCGGATACAGCCTTTGCGTTGTTGACACAAAGGGAAATCACGCCGACCTTACCCCCGAGTATGCCGCTATTCCTCAGGAAATGAAGGCTGTTGCTGAGTATTTCGGCAAGAAGGAGCTTCGTGATATTGACAAGACGCAGGTCATGGAGAATTCCGCAGATATCCGTGCAAAGCTGGGTGACAGGGCGTTCCTGAGAGCCATGCACTTCTTTGATGAAAACGTCAGAGTTGAAAGAGAAGCAGCCGCATTAAAAGCCGGAAATATCAATGAATTTTTCAAAAATGTGAACGAAAGCGGCAACAGCTCCTACAAGTATCTCCAGAACATTTACGCACCTAAAAATCCCTCAGAGCAGGGTCTTTCCGTGGGACTTTATGCCGCCGAAAACGTCCTTGAGGGCAGGGGAGCATGCAGAGTTCACGGCGGAGGCTTCGCAGGAACCATTCAAGCATTCGTTCCTAATGACAAGTTAGACGCCTTTACAGATACCATGGAAAAGCTCTTTGGAAAGGGAAGTTGTCACAAGCTTTATATTCGTCCCTGTGGAGGCGTCAAAGTCAAGTAAATAGGTGGTTTGCGTAACTTCACAAAAAAGTGAAATGAAAAATCCCAAGCATTGTAAAGAAAAATACCTTTACAATGCTTGGGATAAGTTTTTGCCGAAATTAGGATTTTGCTTTTGATTTCGACAGAAAAATCAGAAATTATGTCGGCGTTTTCAATTAGAATTTGCCGAATTTCAAGGCAGCTTCATTAAGCTTGGAAGAGAGGAGAAGGCATTACCGCTCATTCTGTCTGCGAGGACAATATTACGGGAAGATCTTGCGGAATATCGGCAAAATATAATTCCTTAAAATAACAAAACCACAGCTAAAAGATTAACAAAATTTGCAGATTTATACGCTATCCTTTCTTTCATTGAACCATTTCAGATAGCGCAGCTCATCCTCCAGCTTTTCAACATGTATATCCATAATGTGGGCATCTGCATATGTGGCATCAATTATATCGGAATATCCTATATGTTGTATATACTTATGCTGCTTATATCTACATTTAGGGGCATATTCAAACATATATCCCATATACCGTTCGCCATTGAGGGTAATATCTCTGATTGGCATTGGTGGAGCGGCTTTGACCTCCGATATATTCGGCGGACGTTTGCTCAGATAATCAAGAAGGACGCAAAATGTAGCTTCGCTGTTACCCAGCTCCGGCATAATGTTTGACAGTGGTTGAGTTGTTATTTCTGCGATCTTTACGGCAATATACATATCCTTGAACCATTCGCCCTCCTCGGCATTTACCAGCTTGCAGGACAGTATCTCGCCCTTTTGCCCCAGAGCCTTGGGGATATTTAGCTTTGGCGTGCGTATCTCGGGCATATAGTCGGACATCAGTTTTTCACGGAGCCGATAAACGCTGTTTCGACGCCCTTCTGCGGTTGCCGAAAGGGGTTTTTCTCTGAATGTGTGCTTTCTGTTTGCGCAGAGAACGGCGTTTCGCTTGGCATCGTGGGTGAGCCTGCCGAAGTCATACTGAACGGAAGCCAGGGCATACCAGAATTCTGCGTCCTTTTCCGTCAGCTGCTTGTCCACCTTGAAATATTTTTTCAGGGCTTCAACAATGGTTCGGTCGTCCAGCCCCATTGCTGCCATTACTATGTATTCTTTCTTCAATTCTGTTCCTATGGGTGTAGTGGTGATACCTTGATTTTGCGGCTGTATTTTCATGGATATGCACCTCTTTTGTATCTTTTTGGCTGGATTTCCCATAATATAAAAAGAAAAACCCGCAAGAAACTTGCAGGTTTTTGATGGTTGGGGTGGAAGGATTTGAACCCTCGGAATGGATGAGTCAGAGTCATCTGCCTTACCACTTGGCGACACCCCAGTATTGGTTGGGATAGATGGATTCGAACCATCGGAATGACGGAGTCAAAGTCCGCTGCCTTACCGCTTGGCTATACCCCAATATTAAAGAGAGCCATCGGTGAGGTTTTCATCGGGGATTGTGTCCTCTCCCTGACGACTTTATTATTATATCACAGTTAAAACCAAAATGCAAGTGTTTTTTTGGAATTTTATGCGATTTGTATGATTGCATAATAAGCCTGTTTTCTATGTGCTGATATATATGCAACATCAACAACAAACAGCTCAAAATAATATAAAAATGTGCCTTTATCCGATTTATGACAAAGGCACATTTTGAACAACGACATTATTTCAAAAGCTTTTTCAGATACTGACCTGTGTATGATTCTTCACAAGCGGCGATCTCTTCGGGTGTGCCGCATTTCAGAATAGTACCGCCCTTGTTTCCACCCTCGGGACCTAAGTCAATGACATGGTCGGACACCTTTATGACGTCCAGATTGTGCTCGATGACCAGAACGGTGTTTCCCGTATCCGTCAGTGCCTGGAGCACCTCAATAAGCTTTTGAACGTCGTAGGAGTGAAGCCCCGTGGTAGGCTCGTCCAGAATGTAGATGGTTCTTCCCGTGGCACGTTTGGACAGCTCGGTCGCCAGCTTGACACGCTGCGCCTCGCCCCCCGAAAGGGTAGTAGCGGGCTGACCAAGCTTGATATATCCCAGACCGACATCACGCAGAGCCGCCAGCTTTCTTGCGATTTTGGGAATATTCGAGAAAAACTCCACACCCTCGTCTACGGTCATTTCCAGAACGTCGTGAATACTCTTTCCCTTGTACCTGACCTCTAAAGTTTCCCTGTTATAGCGTTTGCCCTTGCAGACCTCGCAGGGAACGTAAATATCAGGCAGGAAGTGCATCTCTATCTTGATAATACCGTCACCCTCGCAGGCTTCACAGCGTCCGCCCTTGGTGTTGAAGGAAAATCTTCCCGAGGTGTAGCCCTTCATTTTTGCGTCGTTTGTCTGGGCGAAAAGGTCACGAATATCGTTGAAAACGCCTGTATATGTGGCAGGATTTGAACGGGGAGTCCTGCCGATAGGTGACTGATCTATGGCAATTACCTTGTCAAGATTTTCCAGACCCTCCATGCTTTCAAATTTCCCGGGACGTATCTTGGCACGATTAAGCTTTCCCGCCAGATTTTTGTAGATTATCTCATTTACAAGAGAAGATTTTCCCGAACCCGAAACGCCTGTCACGCAGGTAAATGTTCCCAATGGAACAGAAACGTCAACGTTTTTGAGGTTATTCTCGCAGGCACCCTTGACAGTAAGAAAGTTACCATTTCCGGGACGCCTTTTTTCGGGAACAGCTATTTTTCGCTTGCCGCTAAGGAATTGCCCTGTAATAGATTTTTCACATTTGAGGATTTCATCGTAGGTTCCCGAAAATATTACCTCACCGCCGTGAACACCCGCATATGGTCCGATATCCACGATATAATCGGCAGCACGCATAGTGTCCTCGTCATGCTCGACAACGATAAGAGTGTTTCCCAGATCACGAAGCCGCTTTAATGTACCGATTAGCTTGTCGTTATCCCGCTGATGCAGACCGATGCTTGGCTCGTCAAGGATATACAGCACGCCCACAAGCGATGAACCGATCTGCGTTGCAAGGCGTATTCTCTGGCTTTCACCGCCCGAAAGGGTAGAAGCCGCCCGTGAAAGGGTCAGATATTCAAGACCGACGCTGGAAAGAAATCCCAATCTCGACTTAATCTCCTTGATAATTCTTTCGGCAATAAAAGCATCACGCTCCGAAAGTTCAAGCTTATCAAAGAAATCAAGGCATTCCGATACGGATTTTTTACAAAGCTCGCTGATATTGATACCACCCACAGTTACCGAAAGGCTCTCCTTTTTCAGCCTTTCGCCGTGACATTCGGGACAGTCCTCGTCGCTCATACATTCACGAATTTCGTCCTTTGACCATTCGCTGTTGGATTCACGGTAACGCCGCTCCAGATTGTTGATAATGCCCTCAAATTCGGCGTTGTACACGCTGCTGCCAAATTCAGTCTGACGGTGCAGACGCAGCTTCTGACCCTTTGTGCCGTACAGGAAAACGTCCACAACGTCCTTGGGCAGATCCTTTACGGGAGTATCTAACGAAATTCCGTAGAATTGCCCGATACCTCTGTAATACATCATTGCGATGGATTTATCGTCCAGAGAGTTCCAGCCGCTTGCCTTGATTGCCCCCTGACGGATAGAAAGCTCCTTGTTTGGTATGATCAGGTCGGGGTCGATCTTCGAAAATACGCCCAGACCCGTACATTTTTCACAGGCACCGAATGGATTGTTGAAGGAGAACATTCTCGGTGTCAGCTCGTCAATGGAAATGTTGTGCTCGGGGCAGGCGTAGCTCTGGGAAAACAGCATTTCCTCGCCGTCAATAACGTCGACGATAAGCAGTCCGCCCGACACGGAGGACGCGGTTTCGATGCTGTCGGTCAGCCGTGAGGTGATCTCGGGCTTAATAACAAGCCTGTCAACCACAATTTCGATATTATGCTTTTTGTTCTTTTCAAGCTTAATTTCTTCCGAAAGATCGTATATAATGCCGTCACAGCGCACCCTTACAAAGCCCGAACGCTTAGCGGATTCCAGCTCCTTGACATGTTCGCCTTTTCGTCCTCGGATAACGGGGGCAAGCAATTGAATTTTCGTGCCTTCGGGCAGCTTAAGCACCTTGTCAACTATCTGGTCAACGGTCTGCTGACGTATCTCTCTGCCGCAGACAGGGCAGTGAGGTATACCTATTCTTGCATAAAGCAGACGGAGGTAGTCGTATATCTCGGTGACTGTTCCCACGGTGGAGCGGGGATTTTTGGAGGTGGTTTTCTGGTCGATGGAAATAGCGGGGGAAAGCCCCTCAATGCTGTCTACATCGGGCTTTTCCATCTGTCCGAGAAACATTCTTGCATAGGAAGAAAGGCTTTCCATATACCTTCTCTGACCGTCCGCATAAATAGTATCGAACGCCATGGAAGATTTTCCCGAGCCTGAAAGCCCCGTCATAACAATAAGCTTGTCCCTGGGCAGCTCCAGATCTACGTTTTTCAGGTTATGCTCCCTGGCACCCTTTATAATAATTTTATCCTTTGACATAGCTAGCTCCTTAATTTGTAAACGTTAGTTTCGCACTTTTGTTCTATTATACTACTATTATTTTTAATTGTCAAGAATTCAAGCGTTAAGGTTATATATTTGTATATTCTGCATATCGAGAGATATATCAAGATATATCTCTATTTGGATATTTTGTATATCAAAACAAAAGACTGCCTTTAGTGCGGCAGTCTTTATTATTTGAGATTTTACTTTCGTTTAAACCGAAGGCGTGCTATTCTCCGGCGGCTTTTGCGCAAGTAAAGGCCTTGTGCGAGGGACGGTCGCTCAACGCTTTTCTTTCCTACCACGGCTTTGCGGGTCGCTGCAGATTACATATTAAGTGTACCGATATAAAATTCCAGCGCAAAAAACGCAAATACGTAGAAAATAATCACAAGTGACATTGCCAGCACCGAGGTTCCGCCCTTTGCCGACAGAGTTGCCCGAAGCTCGTAGGGATGGGTTTTCTTCCGTATTTTGGGGACAGTTTTCAGCACCTTTCGGTAGTACAGCCAGTTAGCGAAGCCGCTTGTTCCCAGTATAAAAACGTAGGTCAGGACAGTGAACATTATGGAAAGTATCTGAAATGCCATGCTGTGTATATCAAAGTGAGCTGCGATATCCGAGATGAAACCGAAATTATACCGCACATCTGCGCCTATCCGTATCAGATTGGGAAATGCGAGGAAAAATCTGGTGATTATGCAGAGAATGGAAGCAAGTATCATCTTGCGGTTGGCAAAATACAGCTCGGGGGCGAGAAGAGCGGACAGATTCATGCTGAATTTCGTTCCCGTCAGCTTGAAACGCTTGAACAGCGGCAGATAATAGTGAGTATTTTTTCCGATGTAGTCCGCCATTTCGCAGACACGGGTATCTCCGTAAGGCTCGTTGGGGTCGTATCCACAGAGTGGGTCGGAGTAGTTTATGAGAAATGCCGCAAAGTCCTCGGGGGACATACCGCCTGCGCTTTTCATGGTTTCCTCTGGTGTCATTCCCGGGCGGGAATAGCTTTCGTCACGTACCTGAGAAGCAATTGCCAGAGCCTGACCGCATCTTTGGCAAAACGGCGTACCTTCGGGGTTTTCAAGACCGCATACGGGGCAGACAAGCTTTCCGTCGGGGGCGGATTTTGGCTTTTCGGCGGGGGCGGCATCGGATCTCCAGTCGCCGCCGCTTTTGTGAAGCTCGTGATTTATACAGCTGCCTTCCTTTTCATAGCAGCTGCGGTGATAGGGCGTTCCGCATTCGGGGCAGACAACTATATCGTCATCTTCCGCAAAGCGTTTGCCGCAGGATATACAGGTTGAACCTTTATAGTCAGGCATTTATTGACAGTCCTTTCAGTTGCATTATATTATAGTATATCATAAATTTTACGATTAATCAATAGCGATATGTATCTTGAAAAATATAGGGAATTGTGTATAATAATAGTATAGCAGACGATTGTGTTAATTTGCTGAAATTGCTCTGAACATTTCACGAAACGATATACATACAAAATTCATACAACACATTATAAAAGTTAATTAAAATTCGCCATAAATCCTTTTGTCGGGGAACGTATATATTATGAAAACCGACAGATGGGTAGGCGAAAGCGAGGTGAAAGGGTTGACCGAGAGGCAGTTTGATAATGCCGTGGAGCGAATACTTGACGGCGACAGGTCGGGGCTTCGGGATATTTACGAGGAGTACGGCAAAATGATATTCGGCACGGTAATGTCGGTGGTGAAGTCGCCCCATGATGCCGAGGATATCACTTCCGACTTCTTCATAAGGCTATGGTCTATCGCAGATACATATGTGGGCGGAAACGGTCACAGGCGATGGCTGGCGGCTATTGCAAGGAATATGGCGATAGATCATCTCAGGCGGAAAAAACGTGAAACCGTTGCCCATGAGGACAGCTGCCTTGACGAAACACCGTCTGACGAACATCTTGAGGAAAGCGTGGCTGACAGGCTTACCGTCACAGCAGCGGTCAACAGTCTGGAGGAAACGGAACGTGAGATAATCAATCTGAAATTTATCTCTCAGCTGACATTCTCCGAAATATCGAAAATTCTTAAAAAGCCTTTGGGTACGGTGACCTGGAAATACCGAAAGGCTCTGGAAAAGCTAAGGAGGTGCATACCCGATGAAAAGCTCGTTTGAAGATAAGCTTATGGAAAAATATCAGGGCGAAATGTCGCAGTATGCGCCCGATATGGACAAAATGTGGGACAGGATAGAATCAGGTCTTGAAGAGCGTTCTCCCCGTGCAAAGAAGATAGTTATGCACAGCAAAAAGCGGGCTGCGGCTATTTGGGCAGCGGCGGCGATAATTCTCATTCCCATGGGCTATCAGGCTTTGCAGTTCTCGGAAAGCTCAATAAAAAGCAATGAAACGTCAGTTGTGGACCAATCTATGGACGGAGCGTCAAACGGCGGTTATTTTGAAGCTGCGGGAGAAGCAGCTGAGGAATTCGAACCTTCCGTTGACAGTTCCCCCGCAGGGCATCTCCCCGAAAAAATGGACTACACCGAACTGAAATTCCCGAGGGAAACGGCAATGTCAAATATGCCCGACATAGAAAATGAGTGCGTTGCGTACTTTGTGGAGAGCGAGGTGCTTAGTCAGACCGAACGGTTTGTTGATGTGAAGGTTCGTTCGGCAAGCTACAATGAAGAGGAAAATGCCGTTGAATACGAGCTTTATGATGTCCTGGGAGATACGCTTCTGAACATCTCCACCGCCTTCGGAAACGGCGAAAACAACACCCTTTGCTCAAATCAATATGTCCTAAAAATTGGACACGAATATATTCTTCCGCTTGGCGAAGCGGACGGGAAATACTACATTGTGTTCCCCTCCGCACCGCAGACAGAGCTTACGGAGGACGGCTATGCAGTATTCCACAACGGTTGGACTTCCTTTATGGAGAATGAAACGGCGTATCTGGAATGTCCCCGAAACGGAAAAGATGACTATTTCTACGACAGAATGGCAGTGACATTTGCGGAAAATCTGAATTTTTCTGCCGATGAAAGCGGCGAGGGCTTCACCGAAAAGGAGCTTGATGATATGGAAACGGTAGATAAAGCAGTCAGCGAGTGGCTGAAAAATACTCAGCAAATGCCAAGAGATGAACGCATTGAAGGTGCAAAAGAACTTTTATATGAGCTGGCAAGTGAGGGCTATATCCGAAGATACTCTATATTCTTCGATGACAGCAATGGAATGTTCTCCTTTGAATATTCCTGCGGAGCAATCGGCAGGATAAAGATAGACCCCTTTGACCCAATGATGAACTAACTGTTTGAAAGGATTGATATTTATGACAAGAAAAAGATTAACAGCGGCTATACTGGCGGTTTCACTTATATGCGGACTATTTTCCTCCTGCGGCAGCAATCAAGAGTCCGCAGACGCTGCTTCGGGTGGTGCATCTACTGCCGCAGTAAATCCAATTCAGAACAATAAAACAGAAAATGGCAATTCTATTTCTAATTCAAATACTAAGGGCGACGGATTTGCCACGGAAGCTTATGTTGATGCTCCTGCGGAAGCATATGATGTTGCTATTGAGCCGTACTATCCGCCCTATATTGAACCCGAGAACGGCGAGGAATACACCGAAATAACCGAAAACGGATTTGTTTCCGTAAGCGAACAGCCCCTGTCCACATTCTCTGCGGATGTTGACACGGCTTCATACACCGCTGTAAGGCGTATGATAAAGAATTGGGGCTATGTTGAACCCGATGCTGTTCGTATTGAGGAAATGATAAACTATTTCTCATATGATTACAAGGATTCTGCGGACGGAACGCCTTTTTCCGTTACAACAGAGCTTTCCGAATGTCCGTGGAATCCTAAGACGAAGCTTCTTTCCGTGGGAATAAAGGCAAATGACATTCGGAAGAACGAGCGTCCCAACACAAATGTTGCTTTCCTGCTGGACGTGAGCGGTTCTATGTATTCCGAGGATAAGCTGCCGTTGGTGCAGGACGCATTTGCGCTGCTTGCCGAGGGTCTTACCGAGAATGACCGTGTGTCTATCGTTACATATGCGGGAGCTGACGAGGTGGTTCTTGAAGGCGTTGCGGGAAACAAGACAAGACAGATATGCGAAGCGGTATATTCTCTTGAAGCGGGCGGAGCAACCGCGGGTGCTGCTGGTATTGTCACCGCATACGATATTGCCGAAAAATACTTTATCAGGGACGGCGTAAACCGTGTTATCCTTGCAACAGACGGCGACTTGAACGTTGGATTATCAAGCGTTGACGAGCTGACAGACCTTATCGAAAAGGAACGCAAAAGCGGCGTTTTCCTGTCTGTTCTTGGATTCGGCGACGGAAACTATAAGGACAACCGCCTTGAAGCCATTGCCGACAACGGAAACGGCAACTATTCCTACATAGATTGCATTGAAGAAGCGGAAAAGGTGCTTGTAGAGGAGCTTAATTCCACAATGTTCACCGTTGCAAAGGACGTTAAGTTCCAGGTGGAGTTCAATCCCGCAAATGTCAAGGGATACCGTCTTATCGGATATGAGAACAGAGCACTTGCCGCAGAGGATTTCGCCGATGACACCAAGGACGCAGGTGAGGTGGGCGCAGGTCACACCGTTACCGCACTTTACGAAATAGTTACCGCCGATTCCGACTATTCAGTGGGCGGCACTCCCGAGCTGAAATATCAGCCTGCGGAAACTACAACTGCCGAAGATGCTCCGAAAGCCGTTCTGACAGATGAGCTTCTGACCGTAAATATCCGCTACAAGGAGCCTGACGGGGACGTGAGCAAGCTTATTTCCAAGCCCGTTAAGACAGCCGATTTTACCGATAAGCCTTCGGGAGATTTTAAGTTTGCGGCGGCTGTTGCGGAGTTCGGAATGTTGCTTCGGGACAGCAGCTTTGCGGGAAATTCCTCCTATGAGGAGATTCAGCGGCTTATTATGGAAGCTGATGTGGGCGATGACAAGTACAAGACTGAGTTTGCAAAGCTTACAGAAGTTGTTCGATAATACTTATAATATTGTATAACAAGGCGGCTCTCCCGTCATTTGACGAGAGAGCCGCTGTTCACTATGTAAAGTTATTTACTTAATAATTCTGCTCCTTAAGCATAAAATAGGACTGAGGGTGATTGCAAACGGGACAAACCTCGGGAGCCTTCTTGCCGACGCAGATGTGACCGCAGTTGGAGCATTCCCAGATCATATCGCCGTCACGGGAGAAAACAAGACCGTTTTCGATATTTGCCAGCAGCTTCTTGTAACGCTCCTCGTGTGCCTTTTCGATCTTTCCCACTTCCTCAAACAGGAAAGCAATGTCGTCCAGACCTTCTTCACGGGCGGTCTTTGCGAAGCTTGCGTACATATCTGTCCATTCGTAGTTTTCGCCCTCTGCGGCGTCCTTGAGATTGTCAGCGGTAGAGCCAACGCCGCCTGTCAGCAGCTTGTACCATATCTTTGCGTGTTCCTTTTCGTTTGCGGCGGTTTCCTCAAAGATCTTTGCTATCTGAACATAGCCGTCCTTTTTTGCCTTGGAAGCGAAGTAGGTGTACTTGTTTCTTGCCTGAGATTCGCCTGCAAATGCAGTCTGTAAGTTTTCTGCGGTTTTGGTACCTTTCAGTCTTTCGTCCATTGCCATAATAAATTCCTCCATAATTTAGAAATCGGTATTATTTGCAGTCGGCGCATTTGCCGCTGAATACTATAGTATGTCCCGCTACGGAAAAACCGTGCTTGTCTGCGACCTTTTCGTTGATATTCCGCTGATAGGGAATGTCGGCATCGAAAACCCTTCCGCACTCGCTGCATTTAAAATGGTAGTGCTCGGAAATGTTGAAATCGAACCTGTCCGCAGCGTCGGGGATAAGCACCTTTTGAATAACGCCCTGTTCTGCGAGAAAATTCAGATTTCGGTAGACCGTCCCACGGCTGATGTTTGGGTGTATACGGCTTATTTCCAGATATATCTCCTCAGCGGTGGGGTGATTTTTCATTGCCTGAACGGTATGAAGCACAGCGTTTCGCTGGACTGTGTTTCTGGTCTGCATATTGCACCTCACTTATCGGTAACGGTTACTGATTAGTTATTGATATTATATAACATATTGTGGGATTTGTCAAGTGCTTTTGTAACATTTTTTATTATCCGATTTTCTGATATAAAAAGGTGAATATCCCGAAAAAGAACAAATTGTTAAATCTGAAAAAAACGTAAAAACCCCTTGACAACGGGGGCGGAGTATGTTAAAATAATAAAGCCGCTTATGTCGGGCTGTGTTAAGTGCGGCTTCTTTAGGGAAGTGTGCCGCCCGTTGTAGCGAGTTTTGTGAAAAAGGCAGGTGCCGTAAAATGTACGCAATTATTGAAACAGGCGGTAAGCAGTATCAGGTAAACGAGGGCGATGAGATCTTCATCGAGAAGCTCGCAGCAGAAGCTGACGAGAACGTTACCTTTGACAAGGTTATCGCAGTAGGCAAGGATTCCGGTCTGGAGGTAGGCGCACCCTATGTTTCCGGTGCAACCGTTGAGGCTAAGGTTATCAAGAACGGTAAGGCTAAGAAGATCACCGTTTTCACCTACAAGCCCAAGAAGAGCTCCAGCAGAAAAATGGGTCACAGACAGCCCTATACCAAGGTAAGAATCGACGCTATCAAGGCTTAAGCTATGATAGAAGCTGTTTTTTACAGGAAACACGATCTGCTGAGAGGATTCAGCGTTTCGGGTCATTCGGGATATGCGGAGTCGGGCAGTGATATTGTCTGCGCCGCTGTATCTTCCGCTGTTTCGCTTACCTGCAACACTATCACCGATTTCTTCGGAAGTGCCGCAGAAGCGAAAGTCAATGAAAACGAAATTACGCTGAAGCTTACGGATTCCTGCGGACCAGATGAATGTACCGAGCAGCTTTTGGCAGCTTTGGTTGACCATCTGGAAAGCATATCGCAGGAGTACAAGGGAACGATTAGTATTACTATTACGGAGGTGTAACTGAAATGATTAGAATTTCCATGCAGTTTTTTGCACATAAAAAGGGAATGGGTTCCACAAAGAACGGACGTGACTCTGAGTCCAAAAGACTCGGCGTTAAGAGAGCTGACGGCCAGGCAGTAGTAGCAGGCAATATCCTTGTTCGTCAGAGAGGTACTCACATTCACGCAGGAGAGAACGTTGGAAAGGGTTCCGATGATACTCTGTTCGCTCTGATCGACGGAACAGTAAAGTTCGAGCGTGTTGGACGTGACCGCAAGAAGGTTAGCGTTTACGCTGCTGAATAATTTCCGTTTTTCACTCGGAATAATCGGGGCTGGGCTAGGGAAGTATCGATAGAGAAATTTTATCGGTACCGAGCGACAAACTTTGTTCATTTTGCTGTTTTATAGAACGAAATGACAAAGGGGTCGCCCCTTAGACCCGCCCTTTTTTCGTATCTGAGAGTTTCGCAGACAGCCTGCGGAGAAAGAGGTCAATATGTTCGTAGATAAAGCAAAAATCAAGATCAAGGCGGGCGACGGCGGGGACGGCGCAGTTTCCTTCCACCGTGAGAAATACGTTGCATCGGGCGGTCCCGACGGCGGTGACGGCGGCAGAGGCGGCGATGTGGTTTTCGTTGCTGATGATAACCTTTCCACTCTGTTGGATTTCAGATACAAAAGAAAATATTTTGCCGAAAAGGGAGAAAACGGCGGCGCTCGCAACTGCACAGGCAAGAACGCTCCCGACCTTATTGTAAAGGTTCCGAGGGGAACGGTTGTCAAGGACGCCGAAACAGGCAGAATTCTTGCCGATGTTTCAAGCTCCGAGCCGAAAGTAGTCGCAAGAGGCGGCAAGGGTGGCAAGGGAAATGCCCGTTTCGCCACTCCTACAAGGCAGATACCCAAATTCGCAAAGCCCGGCTTCCCGGGACAGGAGTTTGAGGTTACTCTTGAATTGAAGCTGCTTGCCGATGTGGGTCTGGTAGGATTTCCAAATGTTGGAAAATCTACGCTTATTTCCGTGGTTTCTGCCGCTAAGCCTAAGATAGCAAACTATCACTTTACTACTCTTACCCCTGTGCTGGGCGTTGTTTCGGTGACAGAGGGCAAATCCTTTGTTATGGCGGATATTCCCGGACTTATTGAGGGTGCGTCCGATGGTGTCGGTTTGGGACATGAGTTTTTGCGCCATGTTGACAGGTGCCGTCTAATTGTCCATGTGGTTGACGTTTCGGGCATTGAAGGACGTGACCCCGCAGAGGATTTCGAGATAATCAACCGTGAGCTGGCAAATTTCAGCGAGGATCTGGCTGAACGTCCGCAGATAGTTGCGGCGAACAAGTGCGATATTGCCGATGATGAGCAGAAGGCTAAGTTCAGAAGCTATATCCAGGAGAAGGGTCTGCCATATTTTGAGATTTCAGCTGCTGCCGCTATGGGTACAAAGGATCTTATTAACGCAATTACCGCAGAGCTGGACAAGCTTCCTCCCATTAAGGAATACAAGGCACAGCCCCTTACTCAGGCTGAAATGGACGAGATGGCGGGAACAGACCGCAGATTTGAGATCACCCGTGAGGATGACGGTGTGTTCTACGTAGAAGCACCCTGGCTGGAAAGCATTATGCGCACCGTAAATATGGAGGACTACTCTTCAATGCAGTATTTCCAGAGGGTTCTGCGTAATTCGGGCATTATCGACAAGCTGGAGCAGATGGGCATTAAAGAGGGAGATACTGTCAATATCTTCGGATTTGAATTTGATTTTGTTTTCTAAAAAACTGTTTCTCTTGTCCTGCCGCAGTCAGGGTAAGAGAAACAAAATACATAAACTCCGATTAATAGATGAAATGAAGTGTGGTCATCAACGGAGTTTTCGGGGTGCATTTATATGTATATTGAACTCAGGGATTGGTCATCGGGCTATTCCGCAGATTTTGCGAGAGTAGCTAACAATATAAATATTGCCCGCTATCAGCGTGATCTGTTCCCGCACCCCTGTTCTCAGGTAAGTGCAGAGAGATATATCAGGGTGTGCCGCGACAGCGATGATATTTGTTCAAAGGCAATATTTGCAGACAACAGCTTTGTGGGGTTTGTGGGTGCTTCAAGAAAAGATGATGTTTCCCAAAAAAGTGCGGAGCTTTGCTATTGGTTGGACGAGGAATATTGGGGTATGGGCATAATGACGGGTGCGGTCAGGCTGTTCACCGATTATTATTTTGACACTCACGATGTAGTCAGATTGTATGCAATTACTTTTTCGGACAATATCGGCTCCTGCCGTGTGCTTGAAAAAGCAGGCTATGAGCTGGAAGGCGTTATGAAAAAGTCAGCGTATAAACTGGGAGAATATCACGATTGCTCCATTTATGCGGCAGTGAGATAAAAATAATGTGTCCTGTTTATAGGACATATTATTTTCGAGAAACAGAAAGGACGATAGCTTTTGGCAAACCTTGACAGACATTCCGTAATGCAGTACAGTCCCTTGACGCTGGCGTTTCTTGGCGATGCGGTCTATGAACAGCTGGTAAGAGAACGGCTGGTGCTGACGGCGAATATGCCCGTGAACAAGCTGCACAAGCTGGCGGTGGAGCGGGTGAGAGCCTCCTATCAGTCGGCGGGATTTTCTGCGGTTGAGGAAATTCTTACCGAGGACGAGCTGGCTATATTCAAGCGGGGCAGAAATGCAGGAGGACACCCTCCTCCGAAAAGCTCCGATGCGGTGGAATACCGCCGTGCAACGGGTGTTGAGTGCCTTTTCGGCTATCTCCATCTGCTGGGAGATAAAAACAGGATAGACGAGCTTTTTGAGATTATCTGGAATAGTGGGGAGGATAATGATGATTGACAGAGGTTTTTTGAATATTTGCACCTGCGATATGGTCAACTGCTATGTTATCAGGGGCGAAAACGGCGATATGCTTATTGATACGGGAATGGAAAAGTACAGGGATTACATAGAATCGTGGCTTACCCATTACAATATCAAGCTGATACTTCTGACGCACGGTCATTACGACCACAGCTCCAATGTGAAGTATTTTTCCGAGATATACGACGTTCCCGTTATAATCAGCAAGTACGACTGTAATCTTGTTTTGGACAATATGAGCCGTTCCTGCTATTATCTGAATCCTATAGGCAAGATTATGGATATGGTTCTGGAAAAAACGGAACATTGTGCAGAACTTCCCCCGAGGGAAAAGATAATTTTCGCCGAGGAGGACGCTGCCGATGAAGCTGTTGCCGATCTCGGGATAGAAGGCGACATTATCTCGCTGGACGGTCATACAAGGGGTTCCATAGGCTTCATACACGGCACCGACCTTTACTGCGGAGATGCTGCGGCAAATATCAAGGGACGTCTGCTGACTATCCCCGTATGCGAAAGCCCAAAGGCGGCAAAGCGTTCATTCAGGCGAATTTTCGACCTTGTTCCGAGGAGAATTCTCTGCGGACACGGCGATGTATATCAATAAATTTTAAGGAGAGATTTAAATGTCGGGACATTCCAAATGGAACAACATTAAGAGAAAAAAAGAAGCAACAGATGGCGCAAAGGCTAAGGTCTTCACCAAGATCGGCAGAGAGATCGCTGTTTGTGTAAAGGAAGGCGGCGGCGACCCCAACAACAACAGCAAGCTGCGTGACCTTATTGCAAAGGCTAAGTCCAACAACGTTCCCAACGACAACATTGACAGAATTATCAAGAAGGCTATGGGCGACGGCGACAAGACCAACTACGAGTCCAACGTTTACGAGGGCTACGGTCCCAGCGGAGTTGCGGTTATCGTTGAAACTCTCACCGATAACAAGAACAGAACGGCGGGCGATGTCCGTCACTATTTCGACAAGTTTGGCGGAAATCTGGGAACAACAGGCTGCGTTTCCTTTATGTTCTCCGATAAGGGTATAGTTATCGTTGAAAATACGGGACTTGATGAAGATCAGGTCATGGAGGACGTTTTCGATGCGGGCGCTTCCGATTTCACAATGGACGAGGACAGCATCGAGATAGAAACCGAGCCTAATGATGTAAGTGCCGTAAGAGAGGCTCTTACCGCCAAGGGTTACAACGTTCTTTCCGCTGAGGTCGAGAAGATCCCCGCTACCTACACAACTCTCACCGACGAGGACGACATAAAGAAGATGGGACTTCTCCTTGAGCATCTTGAGGACAATGATGACGTTCAGAACGTTTACCACAACTGGGATATGCCCGAGGAAGAGGACGAGGACTGATTTCCAAATTAAACAAAGCTGCTGCCAAACCGCCGAAAAAGCGGTCTGACAGCAGCTTTTTTATTATGAAGATGAAAATCAGGAAGCTTTGGAAATGCAGTCATAGCAAAAGGCTGAGGATTTTCCAAAGTCGATGCCGCCTATGCAGCCCGTAAGGGTAAAGCGCACTATGTTAGGGTCCTCCTCGGGACGAATCTTGTATTCGCCGAGGTAGTCCTTGCCGAGGTTTTCAATCTCCTCGAAGTAGCCGGTGTATGCCTTTAAAAAGCTTTCGTGTACATTTAACATAAATTCGTCCTCCTTTTTTATTTTGAAAGAATTAGTTTTGGGGTTGTCCCTTTCTTTCTATGGTTTTATTATAGCACGGTTCAAGTTAAAAGTCAATTTACAATTTGGTGATATTTTTCGCTTGAATAGTTACAAAATGATAACAGACGGTTACGGGACGGATAAATGTGTTACAGCTTTCTTTCGCAGAATACCGAGTAAGGGTGTTTGCGGCAACAAGCAAAACCAAAAGATTATGTATGTTCTGTTATATTTTTAATGACTATCTTTGAAACAATTCATAAATATCCACAAAATTTATTTATTCCGAAACAAATCACCCAAAACGGTGATGACAACTATGCGCCGCACTTGGCTGTTGCGATGTATTCACTGCTGTGAAATGCAAACATCGACCGATTTTACGATATTGTCATACTTTTCGGGAAATTTCCGAGGAGAACAAGGAGCGTATTCTCCGCACGGGCGGGCTTTTCAAACATTGCTCTGTGCGGCTTGTGAATGTTTCGTAATTTCACGACAAGAGTAAAGGAGCGGGTCAGCAGCTACATCACCGCAGCCACAAATTACCGACTTTTTTTATTGGGCGAGCTTTTCGGAAAATACGACCGTGTGCTGTACCTTGACTGTGATATTACCGTCACAGGGGATATCTCCGAGCTTTTCGTCACCGACCTTGGCGGAAAATCCATAGCCGCTGCGGAAATGGTGGAGTCACGGTACTATATCCGCTAAAAAAAGCTATTTTCTTTGAGGAAATGCCCTATAATTACACCGATTACTGCAAAAAAATTTCGGGGATAAGGCATATGGAAAATTATTTCAACGCAGGCGTTATCCTCTTTGACCTTAAACGCTGCCGAAAGTTTACATTTCACAAGGAGGCAGTGGAGCTTTTATAATAAACACTCATTGATTTATGGGAATCTCTCGGCACAAAACCACTTATACGAAAGCTTTTGTGCCGATTTCTTCTCCATAATTCTAATGGTGTTTAGTATAAGTTTGGTATATGACATTTAACATCGGAATAAATCCACACAAAAATAGGCGCACAGCTTACATAAGGGTGAGGTGTGCGCCTTGCTTTGGCTTTATGCTTGATTTTTTTATAATCGGGACCCGGATACGTCACTCAGGTAGCAAGAAAAATAAAATTGTCGATTTTATCAGCAGTTTCTTAGTATAAGGGGATTATACTAATTTCCTATCATAAAGTTGACAAAAAATCCGTGCAAAAGCTTGCGTATATGGGTTTTGTGCGGATTTTTTGTCTATACTTTGATTAGAAATTAGTATTAGACCCGTGACATTCATTTTTATGAATAATCTCGGTTACTTGCCCTTTTGCTGTTTTTCAAGATTTTCAAGATATTGGTAGTATTCCTCCAGACGTTTCCAAACATAGTTTTTAAGCTCGGTACCCGGTGTGGTTTTGTTGATGGTACACCATTTCTTGAAGTCTTCTGCTTCATCGGTTCTCATTCGGCAGCTGATAGAGCGCATATTTTCCTTATCCCATTTGCGGGCGTATTGCTTTTGTTTTTCCGATACGGGCATATTATCAATCCTCCTATCAACAGTATATCACATATTTTCTACTGTTGATAGTGGCAATATGCACTAATATTTTATGGACGTTTGTGCGGAATTACTTTTGTGAGATGCTGTGGAGAAGTTGCGAAGAATATGGAATAATAATATATTTTTTGAAAAACACTTGACAAATCGAGGAAAATAGAATACAATATAAGCAGCAACAGAGATTCTGTTGAGCAGGTGGCAAGAGCTGCCGGGCACATAACGAAGCGAAAGCGGGAGTATGCTGCTAAGTGATGAAGTTCTGACTTGAGTAGGCAACTCAGAATGGAGCTTATTTCGTGGTTGCATAGGCACCGGAACCTACTTAGGCAAATTATTTGCTGAAGAAAAAATATGACTAAGAGGAGCCTTGAGAAATCAAGGCTCTTTGAAGTTGATGAAAAAGCACTTGACAAAACGGGGAAAAAAGCATATAATAAAGATGATGAAAGTGGTGCGCTGCTTTCATTAGTGTGGCTGACACTTTAGGGGCACGTCGGAAACGGCGGGGCGTATCCGAAACTCTGTGGTTCACTGCTGCTTGAAAGTATAGTATGCCTTTTTTAAAGTTGGTCGACCGGAGCGACTATAAAAATCAGCCTTAAATGAGAATTTAGCCGGCAGAAATTTTTTCTGTTGGCTTTTTTCATAATTATGCAGGTAAAGGGCTTTGGGGTTTAGCCGGGGATGCAATATGCTGTAATGCTGCGGAGAATTAATATCAGATTTTTTTGAAATATCACTTGACAAATCAAGGAAATAGCATATAATATAATTAGCAACAGAGATGTTGTCAGAAAACAACAGTTTTCGGTCAGACCGACGAAGCTTAACAGCCGTGGCGTGTCTGTGAAGTGATGAAGCTATATGCTGCGCCAATATGCAGTATTTAGCAGAGCTTGCGAAGGGTTTGCATATCAAACCACAAATTGGCTAGATCTAATCGAAAAGAAAAATATGCAGGAGCTTTGCTTATAAAGTGAAGCTCCTTTTTCTATATACGAAAGATTTTTAAAAGAGAAAACAATCCCCACAAAGAGCAGAGCATTAATAACCAATACCAAAAATAAATCCCCTGCGCCGGCGGGGGATTTTTTGTTTTCTGTTGAGATTTCCTTAATTTGCCAATTGCTATATTATTCTACAAGAACGCATTTTTAGCCCTACTATCAACAGTATATTATTCACATAATTATGCTAACAACAGCGATATGTACAAAAATTATGTTAAAAGTTTGTTTATATTTACTCTTGCAAAATACTGTTGACAGTAGTATAATATGATTGTAAGGAAAAAACGAAAAAATTCCCCGGTTGGGAATAAAATCAAAATGGAGGGGTAAAAATGGCAGCAGTTATCTTATTAATGCCTGTAAAGCTTTTGGGTAAGGCAATGTGTCACATTGCGGCGGCACTCTTTGGAGCAGTCGGCTTTGTGCTGTGTTTGGTGGGAGCAATTTCAAGCAAGGTCGGGAGCTTTTTGGGAGGTCTGACCCTTTTATCTGTAATAATTGCTCTGATATTTGAGAGCAGTATTACCCTGGTGCTGACCTTTGCGGGTATTGCAGTTGCTGAGATTCTTTGTCCGCTTATCATTCTTGCGATTTCGGGTGGTATGTACGCATTTCGGAATATGCTGCTTGATTTGTCGGAAGATATAGAATTATTTTGAGAGGAGAATGTTATATGTCCAACGAAAATAAGGAACCGTCCCTTGAGGAAACCATAAGGGTACAGCAAGCGTTTTTGAAGGCAAAGGCTGAATACGCTGCTCAGGAAGAGGAGCGTAAGAAAAGGATCTACGAGC
>CAMCRP010000008.1 GCA_945877315.1 uncultured Ruminococcus sp.
CATATAGCAGCTTTTTGTGGTCCAAGCGGTGCTTGCAAGGTCAGACTCGGTAACGGTTGCACCCCAGGAGGGTCCGCTCACAGAGCCTGTTCCAAGACCTCTCATTCTGACAAGTCTGCCCTGAACATCTTTGCCCTTATACTTAAATACTGTGCTTCTGTCAATAACAATTACTTCGATATTCTTGTAATCGGCGACCGCCAGACCATTTTTATTGATGAAATAGTTTGCTGCGTCAGTAAGGTTACCTACACCGTAAATGTCAGCTGAGCCATCATTGTCGGTATCAATATCAATACCTTGGTCAATTATAGAGATAGCCTTTGCATATCGTGTAGACTCGGCAATATAACTGATAATGCCGTTTTCCACGGTACGCTGCTGCTCATAGACTGTCGAATCCTTGTAAGCCTCTTGAACAGGCTCCATAAGCTGGAGAATAGCTGTCAGAAGCGAAACCATAATAGCCATAACGACTATAAGCTCAACCAAGGTAAAGCCTTTTAAGCTTTTAAGTTTTTTCTTCATTTCTACACCCCCACATTACGGCTGCTCGGGCGGCACGAAAACATTGTAGTACTTGAAATCAATGCTTTCATCAACCATAGTATCGGAGGCGGGAGCATCAACGTCGACCCAGAAGGAGTCACCTGCAAGCTTTCCCGCAGGAACCGAACCGAAGCATGACGGCTGTGACTTTGAAGTGTCAACAGAAAATTCAATAACGTTTGCAACAGACTCAAGTCCCGGGATAGAAGTATCATCCGAAGCATTTTCCGCTATCTTTACCTGCTGGCACATTCTCTCGTTAAACTGATGGGTTTCCCTGTTCGCCATGGAAACCGCAGCAAATGCTGTAACCAGCATTGTAGAACCAAGTCCAAGAATAGCGATAGCAACAACTACTTCAACGAGAGTCATACCTTTAAACTTATTTTTCATATAAATGCCTCCTTATCTGTTGAAGTAATACAGGTCTTTCCAGAACTTGCTGGGTTTGTTTCCGTCGGGAGCAGTCGAAGGCTTTCTTACGAAGAAGAACTTAGGTTCGTTCCTCAAGTTTACTTCATCGAATACCAGCGAGCCCATTCCGAGAACAGTGCTGTTGTTAATATCAACGCCATCATAATTGATATTGCTGATGCCCGGCAGAGAAGAATTTGCCGTATTAACATTCAGAGTGCCCTGAGGAGCAAGAATATAAGCATTGATAAGGCAGTCATTATTAAGATTCAGGCTGGTATTATCGCCCCAGAAGTACATATTTGTTTTAAGAGTGATATTGTTAGCTCCTGCGGTTGTCAGCTCAATAGATGACTTGCCAAGAATGCTGTCGTTGGTGATATGTGCTCTGTCGCCAAGATAGTAGTTGCCCTCGTCAAAGTAGAAGTTTACATTGTTGGAGCCCTTGATAAGGAGCTTTCCGTTATCGGGTATAAAGGTACTGTAGCCCGAATTAACATGATAGTTTACATCATTGGTAGTTGCATCAATATAGCGATAGCCTGTTGCAGTATCGTAGGGAAGTGCAAAGTAACCGGGCCATTCAACCCAGCCGTCATCATTTATGTACTGACTGAGCTTTGAAGGCTCATACTTCTCATAATTGGAGGCATTCTTTTCGTCGCCCTCACCGATCTTCTTGTAGCCCCACGCATTGAAGGAACCTATTCCGTCATAAGGAGCATAAGTAGATCTTACGCTGTCAAGTGAAGGAAGTTCATTAGCAAGAAGATCTTCCTTTGATTTTGTATCGCTGGGAGGTGTTGTCAGATCTTCAACGGGAATTGAGTGCATATCGCCGCCGTAGGCAGTGCTGCCGATAGTCAGACCGTTGCTCTGAGTGATAGGAGAAGCTGTATTTGTGTACAGATTTCCTGTTACGGTAGCCTTATTGGAAATGTTGATGCTTCCTGTACCCATATGATAAATGTTGCCGCGTACAGTACCGTTTAAGGTCACGTCGTCATTTCCGTAAATATAGAGATCTCCGTACAGTTCAAAGCTGTCATTACCCATTTCGAAGGAATCACAGTAAAGGTCTACCTTTTTGGAGCTGTTGCCGATCTTAGGACCGGTATTGCTGGAGAATTTACCGCCGACATACAGCTTGGCATCGTCGGTGTCTACAAGGATCTGAGCGTTATTCTTCAGCACCAGGTCACCGGCAACAACTGTTCCGCTGGCACCGGGATAAAGCTTTGCATTATCCAGTTCCATATTACAGTTAAAATACTGATTGCCCTGAATAGTTGTATTTGAGTTTGTGTATTTTACTGTGTTCAAAGGCAGGTCATCGGGTTCCTGATTGATGTTCAGGGAAGTACCGCCGAAAACGCACATATTATCCGCACCGGCTCCGCCGAATGTAGTAAGAGCGTTTTCAAAAACCTCGGGCGGCTCATCCGTAGGGCCAATGTAAAGCACGATAGTGCTCTCGCTGTCGCCGAGTGTTGCATGAGATACAAATCTTGCCTTCTTTGTGTCGGTCTTCTGGATATAAACAGTGCATTCACCGTAAAGGTATTTCAGATCTGCATTGTTATACGCAGAAGCGGGAGGCTGGGGGAAGGTAACGTTGATCTTTGCGATTTTTGGGTTTTCGTCCATCTGTTTAAAGGTCAGGTTAGTATTCGGTTCAACATACTGCGTGCTTCTCTTAGGCGAGCCGCTGAAGGTATCAACAGGATACATCATCTGAAGAAATGCTCTGTAAAATTTGTTATTTGAAGTATCGTAGCTTGAGGTCTGATCTCTGTCACCCGAACCGTTATAGGTATAGTTCCAAAGAGATGTGGTAACAGTTTCCAGACCCGACCTGGCTGTAAAATAAGCCTGATTTTCCTTAAATTTTGTATATGTACGCGTCTGAGCAGACGAAACAACCGAAAGGGTCGACATAATCATAATAAATAGAAATAGCAAAATGCACACTACCGTGAAAAGAACAACGCCCTTCGTCTGCCTGCGCCGTGCTGCATTTCTGTACGACATATAAAAACCACCTTTCTTCTTTTTTGTTATGTTTTTGTAAATCGGTATCGCACGATTGGCGGGATACTGATTTCCGATACCTCCGCAAAGGTTCGGACGCATTGGAAATCAGTATCTCTACGCAGAATTAACTGAATAAAAATACTGACTGTACGGCAGAGCCCCGTAACGGGACCCTGCGTACAATAGTTACAGCTTTAGTCCTTGACCTCTGCCATGTGTTCAATGTGGAATACATAAACTGTGAGAACACCCTCAGGACCTTCTGCCTCACCCTCGCCGCTTGTCTGCTCCTTAGCATCAGAGCTCTTGCCCTCAAGTCCGACTACGATAACAGTCTTATCCTGAGAAGCAAAGTTGTCCAGAGCAGCTTCAATGTCCTCAAAGGGACCCTTGAATCCGATCTCAGCAGTTGTAAGACCGATCTTAACGCCTGCGGGAGCAGTAGCCTTGACCTGATTGTATGCGTCGATAACCTCCTGGGGAAGCTCGCCGTTCAGGTCAGCGTCCATTCGCATGGGGTAAGCAACTGCATTTTTCTGATAAACATAGTTCTGGAGTTCCTTAGCGTCCATAAGCTCATACTCAGAGCTCTTGATCTCAATTTCGCTCTCGCTGATGATATCGAAGAGCATGGGTTCAACCTCAAATGTTTCCATATGGGGAATAAACATTTCCTGGAGCTCTTCAACGTCCTTGACAGCCTTTTTCAGCTCATCCTTCTTGGATTCAAGAGTACCGATCTTATCCTCGGTAGCTGTCTTTTCGTTTCTCTTTTCCTCAAGTGTTACCTCGGTGGACTTCATTTCCTGATACTTAGGCTTAACGAAAAGCACACCGCCCAGTAAGATAGTAAGGAATGCCACAACAGCAAGGAAAATAACCTTATCTCTCTGTGAAAGTTTCATTATGCAGCACCGCCTTCCTCAGCAGGAGTGTCTTCCTCCGCCGGTTTTTGCTCATCAGGGGCGATATTCTGACGAAGCCTGATGTTCATTTCAAACTCATGAAGACCGCTAA
This sequence comes from uncultured Ruminococcus sp., assembly GCA_945877315.1. Classification (GTDB taxonomy): domain Bacteria; phylum Bacillota; class Clostridia; order Oscillospirales; family Ruminococcaceae; genus UMGS1889. The sequence goes on from CAMCRP010000008.1 coordinate 4,015, forward strand.
GATCAGTAGCCGTATCTGATTCTTCACTGTCCTTTGATTCGCCGAAACCTGTATACTCGATATTATCATACTTATCAAGGTCGAACAGATTCTGTGCTACCTGATAGGGACCGTTTACATCGGTAGAAACACCCTTGATGGTAACTACACCTTCCTTATAAGCAACCTCATTCCAATAGGTATCGTCAACTGCATTGAAGGACTCTGCAATGTCGTTGAACACCTCTGTCTTAAGAACGGGAAGGCTCTCAAACGCTGTCTTAACGAGAATAGCCTGATCCTTATACTTAGCAACCTTGCCGATCTGCTCCTCGGTCTTATCAACCTCTGCGATCTGCTCAAGGACCTCGGGGCTGTTTATGTAAGCATCAATCTCGCCGATCTCCTTCTCCATACCTGTGATGTTGATGTTAAGACCGAGAGCTGCAACAGCAACGAGTGCTGCGGAAATACCGAATGTAATGCCGACTGTTGCGAAGAATGAAGCACCTGCAGCGGTACGACCCGTAGAAGCGTCTACTTCCAGCAGGTTGATACGCTCAACGTCCCTCTGACGCTTGAACATTGCACCGATAGCGTTTGCATAGTGTGAGAATTCGATATTCTCATAACCGGAGATTACGCTGGGCACCTGGAGAATGTTGCAGTTAATGTCCATACCCTCCAGAGAATCAGTCAGACGCTTGTAATCGGAGGTGTCGCCGTAGAAGATTACGTTAGCGATCTGAGCGCCGTTGTTCTTGGATTTATGGAACTGGAACATTCTGAAGATGTTCTCATTGACAGCCTCGTAAACATAGTCTTCGGAGTTTTCGTAGTCTGCGGGGTCAATGGAAGCAAATCTGGAGAATGAAAGCTGATGATTTTCGTAAAGGTTAAGGCTTACGAAGTTGGGGTCGATCTGAACTACCAGCAGAGGCATCTTAGCTCTGATCTTCATATCGTTCAGTATCAGACGGGAGATACAGTTACAGGAAACTGCAATTGATCTCAGGTCGATGCCTAAGAAGTTGAATACCTTTCTGAAGCAGTCAACAATTTCAAAAGGACAAGCTGTTGCGAGAATTCTCTGCGCCTGAACGCCGTCCTCCTCAATGTCACCCGCAATGGTATAGGAGATACTGTAATCATCGCCGATACCCATTGTGTGCTGCATCTGGTTCTGAACCATCGTCAGCAGCTGCATACCCTTTGCTTTAGGAATGTGCAGCTCCTTGAAGATAACAAGGTTCGAGGAGATACTTACAACTGCGTCCTTGTCGCTCATTTTCTTTGCCTTCAACTCTTCGTTAATAAGAGTTGCAACCTTGGGTATATCTTTTATATGACCATTTACAATCAGACCTTCGCTTACCTCGATGGTAGAAGCGTCGTAGATCTTGATACGGCCACGGTTTTCAATACCGCGGACGATCCGGATATGTCTGTCTGTAATATCAAATGAAAGCATACTCGTCACCTCACTAATTTTTAATTATAATAGCATTGCCTGAAAGCCTTGACTCCGGGCAAATTTATCCTTGATTTTACTCGATATCGCCCAGACCGGAGTAAAGCAGCGGGAATACGCCTGCCAGTACCAGACCGATAACAATACCCATGATGATAAGCATTACAGGCTCGATCATACCAACCAGCTGACCGATAGCCGAGTCGGATTCTTCCTCGTAGAACTCAGATGTCTTCTGAAGGATAGTATCCAGAGCACCGGATTCCTCACCGACATAGATGATAGAGCAGAACATTGACTCGAATATACCTGTTCTCTGAATAGCAGCGGAGAGCTGATCACCCTGCTTTACCTCGTCAACTACCGTTTCAAAGGACTTGACGATATATGTATTTCCGAGTATCTTGGAAGATCTTTCAAGAGATTCTACCATTGGGATACCGCTGGAATAAAGGTTAGACAGAGTTCTTGAGAAGCGTCCCGTATAGACCTTAACAAGGAGCTTGCCGACCATAGGCATCTTGATAAGGAATTTATCCCATTTAAGCCGCACCGTTTCGATCTTCAGCAGATAGTTGATAACAAACGCAACGATACCGATTACCAACAGATAAACGTACCAATGAGCCATAAGGCTGTCTGAGAATGCAAACAGGAATTTTGCGATCGCATTTGCATTATCGCCTGCCATATCACGGAAGATCGGGAAAACCTTTACCGCCAGAATGAGAATAACAGCGATCAGCAGTACAAGCAGTATGATAGGATATGTGATAGCACCCCTGATCTTGTTGGCAAGCTTACCTTCCTTATCGTAGTGTTCCTCAAGTCGCTTCATGATAACGTCCAGCTGACCGGAAGCTTCGCCCGCAGCGATCATACTGATGAAGAATTCAGGGAAAGCGCCGTCCTGCATTTTAAGAGCTTCGGAAAATGCACGACCCTTCTGAACCTCATCGTAAACCTCTCGGAATACTCTCTTTGTCGCTTCCTTTGGCTGCTCCTTATACAGAATGTCCAGCGCCTTTACAAGGGTAAGTCCCGAGCTGATCATTGCACTGAGCTGACGGCAGTTGAATGAAAGCTCCTTCGTCTTGAACTTGTAGATATTTTTGTCACCTTTTGAGTTCGTTTCTTTATAGCTCGAACAGAAAAGTCCTTTTTCGTTGATTTTATCCAGAAAGTCATTAACGTCCTCCGCCTGCATCCTTGCATTTTTGACGGTATTTCCCTGAACGTCAGTGGCAGTATAGATAAAAGTCTTCATAATCCGACACCTCCGAAGTGGATAATTTTACCCGACAGGATATGTCAAACGCCGGGCGCACGGCTGACAGATACTTCCTGCCTATGATACTATATCATTATAACATTTTTGTTACTTTTTATCAATATGTAATTTTGAACAAATTGTACCGAGAATATAAGCACAAATTAACAAATACACTGTGAAAAAGCACTAAAACAGCCCTGCTTTTTTGTTATATCATATGCGAAATAATAAATAATTTGAACTTTTTCAGCTAAGTCCAAGAATTTTCTCTGCATTTTTGTGACAAATATTTTCACGGTCGGCATGGGAAATATCCAGCCTTGAAAGCATGAGCATTATCTCCGACGGCAGCTGCCAGGGCATATCGCTGGCAAAAAGTATCCTGTCCGAGCCGTGATTACGGATAATGCGCTCCGCCGTTTTATCGGGGATACGTCCGCCGCAGTAGGCGATGTCAAAGTAAATGTCCTCCCCCACCAGATGCTTTTCCACCTCGTCCCAGCGGCAGTTTCCGCCGAAATGGGCAAGGATCATGGTCATTTCGGGGACAAGCCTGTGCACCCTCAAAGCCTCCTCGGGCATACATCTGACCACCTTAGGGGAAACAGCGTCCATTCCCGCATGGAAGATAACGGGCAAACGAAGCTCCGCACATTTCCGATAGATGGGCAGCATTCTCTCCTCGCTGACGAAAAAGTTCTGATACTCCGGGTGCAGCTTGACACCGTAAAGCCCCAGAGCCTTGATGCGCTCCAGCTCGCAAAGAGCGTCCTCCGCATCGGGGTGAATACTGCCGAAGGGAAGTATACGCTCCGACTTTACCTCCGCCGCCCAGTTGTTGATGACCGTCTGCTGGGTGGGCTTTGTGGCAATTGTCAGCAGCACCGACTTGTCGACTCCGCAGATGTCCATCTTTTCCATAAGACCGTCCAGCGTGCCCCTTGTATGAGCACGGGAAAGGGCATTTTTTTCAAGTGACGTTATGGCACGTTCGGCAATGCTGTCCGCAAAAGCGTGGGTATGAAAATCTATTATCATAGAAAAATTCTCCTACTTTATTTGTCAATATTATAACACATATTTCACCATTTGTAAAGACAAAAAAACCAATTCAACGGCATTTCCGCAATTTTCATTTCCACATTTAAGGAACTGCTGATAAAATCGACAAATAATTTTTCCTTGTTAGCTGATTGACGTATCTATCCGGGTGTACCCCCATTAATCAGTATTTCCTTAACACTCAACACTAATAATTCCACTTTTCACTTTTCACTTTTCACTTTTCACATTTAACTAAACACTCAACACTCAACACTTAACACTAAAAACTCCACTTTCCACATTTGAAACAAATTCCACTTTCCACATTCAACTCAACACTCAACACTCAACACTTAACACTCAACACTAAAAACTCCACTTTCCACTTTTCACTTTCCACATTCAAAAAAAGTCCTCTCCCGAAACACGAGAGAGGACAATTATCAATACTGTGAAACGAAATCGAGAGGGTCGAGATAACGTCCGTTTGAACGTACCTCAAAGTGAAGATGATTTCCGCTGGAATCGCCTGTGCTGCCTACATAGCCGATAAGCTGTCCCTTGACAACATATTCGCCGTAGCTGACAGCCAGACTGCTCTGGTGAGCATAAACGGTAACATTTCCGTCGGGGTGCTGGATCCTGATACAGTTGCCGTAGCCGCCGTTCCAGCCGCTGCCCGTTTCAATGATCTTACCTTCTTCTGCGGCGTAAATGGGAGTACCGTAGGGAGCAGCGATGTCAATTCCCTTGTGTCCTCTGCCGTCACCCATATAAGAGGTGATCTTGCCGCCGCTTACAGGCCAGTAGTAGTCGCCCGAACCACCTGTGCCCTTGCTTACATATGTAGAAGGCTCAATAGTGCCGACTCTTACAACTCTTGCGGTAGCTTCTTCAATGACCTTAGGCTCGTCGATATTTTCCTCGGAAATCTTAATGCCGTCTGCATAGGTAGCGTAAACGTGGTATTCCATAATACCCGATGTGCCCTCGGTATCAACTCTTTCCATACCGATAAACATGGTATCGTCCTTTACCTGTACCTCGGGGAGATGATAGCCAACTTGGAAGGTTTCCTCCTTGATTATCTCGGGCTGGAGATACTTGACCTCCTGACTGAGCTGAATGATCGTTCCCACATTGCACTTCTTTGTAATATCGGGGACTATCTCACCGTCACTTGTAGCAACGCACTGTTTAAGCTCGTCCAGAGTCATATCATTATCTCTTGCAATATTCCATGGATTATCTCCCAGCTGAACCTCGTAATAAACAGGCTCGCTTACAACGGAATTGAAGATATTGATATAATAATCGCTGCTGCGAACCTCCTCGGGCTTTACAAAGCTTTCGGTATCATACTCAATATCCTTATTGAACTCAACGTCAACCACATTCTCGTCCGCATATTCGGATTTCAGGTCCTCAAAGTAAGCCTCCAGCCTGCTGTAATCCTCAACAGCACCGATAAACTCACCATCAACGGTAACAGAGTATGCTCTTACCTTGCCGCTGTTATCCTCCATAGTCTTTGTAGGTTCTATGGAAACAACCTTTTTCTCCTCCTGCTCTGCGGTGGTAACGGCAGTTGCAAGCTCGGGGAGCTGCTCCTCCAGCTTCTGAGCAAGCTGCTCTCTGCTGATTACCTCGTCCTGAGCGGAAACGGCCTTTACGGCAATAGAAGCGGATTGGTATACGTTTTCATCGACATCGTAATATGTGATCTTGCTCTGTACCTCCTGCTTTGCCTCCTCCATAATGGAATCGGCGGCTACAAGTCCCAGCTCCTGACCCTTGTACTCAACAGCAACAGCGTAATCAACGCTTGTTTCTGCGGAGATAACGGCTGCAAGAGCGCAGACCGAAGCAATGGGCAGACCGTAGTTTACAGCGGTAACAGCAAGCCTTCTCTTGGTTTCCTTGCTTTCTCTTACCTCATCGGCGATCATAGCGACAGCCTGACGTGTGCCAACCTCTTTTCTTCTTTTAAGGAAAGCGGTAAACACGGAAGCCGTATTTCCCGCAGAGGAACCGATAGCATTTTTAAGCGATACGAAAACCTCTTTCAGCTTGGGAGCAAGCCTTTTTGCAAGGAAGGCTGCACCTGCACTTACTGCGCATGCAGTTGTGAGGGCTGCGAAATATGCCGTGTCGCTTACGCATTTGCCCACAGCATTTGCAATAACGACGGGCTTTGATCTATTTTCATTTGACTTAAACGTTTCATTTCCTTTAGACATCTGTTCCGTCCTCATCTGCACAACTCCTTTCGGAAAGGAACAAAATGATTACAAAGTGGTTACAACAGTTACAATTATAACTCATTTCCCGAAAAAATCAACCACTTTTTACGATTTGCTTCAATTTGTTCATTCTTTTTGTGCAGTTATACAATTGTCAGCAGATATTTTTGTTAATTATGCGCATTGTAATCCAGCATTTCTACCGTATAACCGCCCAAGGCAGAAAGGATAGGCAGCACTGCTTTTCTTGCTCCCCTCAGGTCGTGATAGAGATAGTTGCCACATTCCTCCTCACTGTTTCCGGGGATCTCACCGTCAAACTCGGAGATAAATTTCATAGAATCCCGAACCAGCTCAATAGCCTTTTCATGGGGAAGAGCTCTTGTCAGCAGATAAAAGCCCGTCATACAGCCCATGGGTCCCACATATACAACATTATCCGAAACAGCGGAATTTCTCGCATATGTTGCAAACAGGTGCTCTATGGTGTGGGCAGCGGGGCCGTAAAGATATTCGCCGCCGTTGGGCTTTACCATTCTTACATCATAAGTCACAATATCCCCGTCGATACGTGAGATGTACATACCTACGCCGATCTTTCTGTGGTCAACGCTGAAGCTTGCTATTCTTTCCATTTTTCATCAACCTTTCATCATTCAAACAAACCCGAAATATCTTCTCTGAGATTTTCGGACAAAACAACTTCCTCCCCGCTGACGGGGCTTACAAAGCTTATCTCCCCGCAGTGAAGGGCCTGAAATGCTATCCTTTCACGGCTCCCCCCATACAGATCGTCCCCCGCAAGAGGGTGACCGATATGGGCAAAATGCACCCGTATCTGATGCGTCCTGCCCGTTTCGGGAACTACTCTCACCAGCGTGTGCAAACCGTTTCCTTTTATAATAGTATAGACAGTCCTTGCATACTGCCCGTCGGGACGGACACATCGGCGAATGACCGAGCCGTCCTCCCGACCGATAGGTGCATCAATAACGCCGTCCCGCCTGAGTGTGCCCTCCGCAGCCGCAAAATATACCTTATTAATGTTATTCTGCAAAAGCCGTGCGGCGTGGGCATTTTTAGCCACGGGAACAAGCCCCGAGGTATCCTTGTCCAGCCTGTATATGGGACGAAACGCCGTACCGGGACAAACGGCGGCAAACAGGTTCTCCAGAGCGTCGTCCCTGTGCCCCTGAGAGGTGTGCACAGGCATATTCACGGGCTTTGCAAATACGATAACATCGTCGTCCTCGTACCTTATAGGGGCTAGTCCCATAAGCTGAGGCGAGCATCTGGGCGGCTTACCCTCCTCGGGCATATACACCGAAAGAACGTCCCCCGAACGAAGGATATTTCCCGTACCGACCGAAACGCCGTTTACCGTCAGACCGTTTTCCGTCCGCTTCAGTCTTGCGGTACGCCTTGCGGAAAAGCCCCTTAAACGCAGTATTTCTCCCGTTCTCAAACCGTCCTCTTCGGGGGAAATGAAAAGTTCAATCCTCCTCGACGCCATTTTTATCAGCCTTTTCGGGAATATTTTCAGACTCCGACATTTTCAGACAAACCGTTGCGAAAAGTGTTGCACAATAGGGGAAAATGAAAATACAGCTTATAACTATGGCAATTACGGGAATGATCCTGATAAAAACAGCGGCAGTGTCCCGCAGAAGCTGTTTGTTTTCCCTTGTCAGACGGAAACAATGCCTGATATTTTCAATGCAGCTGTCATCATGATTAAGACAGTATATGTAAGGCACAGCGGCAAATCTCAGAAGAAGTCCGTAAACCGCCAAAAGAGCCGCCAGAGTTATCAGCCACTTGACCACCGCAGCAATAACATATCCAACGCCGTCAAGGGGCGCAATAAGCATATCGCAAATCAAATACACCCCGAAAACCGCCCCCATCAGCAGCGTGCAGGGAATATCCGACGCAAGCTTCATCTGCACCGACCTGAAAAACACTCTCGGCGACGAATAGCAGGAAAGCAGACATTTCACGTCACGGCTGTCGTCCCTGACATAGTGTATCGTCCACCAGCAGCTGCCAATGTATGCGGGAGCGGAAACCGTGTAAGCAAGTATCCCGACCAAAACGGCAATTCCCGCAAACACGGGACTTTCGGACACTGCATTGCCGATATCCCCCGAAATAATGCCGCTTCGCAGAAAGCAGGCGTACACAGTCAGAAACACTCCCGTACAAAGCACCATGACCGCCGCATTTAACAGGAAAACCATTATTTCGTCGCCCCAGCAGCCTCTCAGCTTGTCGGCGGCGAGCTTTTTTACAGATTTGATGTCAGCATTCATAAGCCGTCCCCCGTTAATCCGGAATTCGTCCGAGTATCTCAAAAGTATTGCCGTTCTGCCACATATTTGCGGTCACCATTATCTCGTAGCCGAAGCCCATGCGGCAGTTGAATTCCATAGGCTTCATTTTCGGCAGACCGAAGCAGGAAAGGGTGTTCATGAGTATTCCCGAATGGGTCATAATGCCTGCGTGGGTGATGCCGTCCTTCATCATATCCATGATAATGGCGTTCATGGCGGAGTAGCAGCGCACCATTACCTCACGCATGCTTTCGCCGTTGGGTGCGGGATTGTCCAGACCGCCCTTCAGCCACTTTTTGTAGCTGTCCAGCTTAACAAGCTCCTCTGCGGGAAGTCCCTCGAAAACGCCGAAATCCATCTCCCGAAGGTCCTCGGCAATGGTAATATCCGTGTCGGGGAACAATATCTCCGCCGACTGCACCGCTCTTTCCAGCGGGCTTGAATACACCCTATGCACTCTGGGATATTCGTAGGTCGCATACAGCGCTCGAAGCTCGTCCTTGCCCTCCTCGGTCAAAGGAAGGTCGGTTTTTCCGATATACAAGCCTTGGTCGTTTCCCCTTGTCCGCCCGTGACGGAGCATACTTATTCTATAACCTTTCATTGGATCACGTTCCTTTTTTAATATAGTACTATTTTACCACGTTCCTGCAAGAAAAGCAAGCATTTATATCAATGTGAAAAGTGGAAAGTGAAGAGTGAAGTTGTCGGTAAATCAAAATTCCACTTTCCACTTTACACACTTCACAATTTATTGCACTTCCCTGTTCTCAAACAATATCTTAACAACCGCTTCCATAATATCCACGGTTTTCTCCCCGGGCTTAAGCTTTACGGAAATATACGGCTTATCCGTACCGCTGACGGTCACTCTGCCCCTGTACGCCGCAACTACCGCCTGTATCTGCTCAATAGACCCGCTCTTCATATAGAACAGCAGACAGCCGTTTTTCTGGGATATCTCCGTCACCCCCGACGCACTTGCCATATTTCTGGTAAGCGCAACGGTTATCAGACCCATAATAGCCTTGGGCGGCTCGCCGTAACGGTCAATAAGCTCGTCGGTAAGGTCAATACTGTCCTCGGGAGTGCGGACGGCGGCTATCTTTCGGTAAATGTCAAGCCGTCCCGACAAACTCTCAATATAATTCTCGGGAATGTGCGCTTCAATCTGCAGATCAACCAGACATTCCTCGGGGGACGGCGGCGGTGTTTCACCCTTGCCCTCTGCAATAGCTTCGTTCAAAAGCTGCAAATACATATCATACCCGACAGCCTCCATATGCCCGTGCTGCTTTCCGCCCAAAAGACTTCCCGCACCTCGTATCTCCAAATCTCTCAGAGCAATTCTGAAACCGCTGCCGAACTGCGTAAACTCACGAATAGCTTCCAGACGCTTTGACGCAATTTCCGTCAGCACCTTTCCCTTATGGAATGTGAAATATGCAAACGCCCTTCGATTGGAACGTCCCACACGTCCTCTTAGCTGATAAAGCTGAGAAAGCCCCAATCTGTCGGCGTCCTCAATAATAAGCGTGTTGCAGTTGGGAACGTCAACACCCGTTTCAATAAGGGTTGTGCAAACCAAAATGTCTATCTCATGCTCCACAAGCTGCCGCCAGATCTCCGAAAGTGCCTCCTCGCCCATCTGCCCGTGCGCAACGCCTATCCGTGCATCGGGCAGGGACTCGGCAATTTTCGCAGCGCACCCCTCGATGGTTTCAATGCGGTTGTGGATATAGTACACCTGTCCCCCACGGCGCAGCTCCTTATTTATCGCCTGAATGATAACGCCCTGATTATGCTCGATAACATAGGTCTGGACGGGATATCTGTCCACAGGCGGTTCCTCAATGACCGACATATCACGAATACCGCTCATAGCCATGTTAAGCGTCCTCGGGATAGGCGTAGCGGACAACGTAAGAACGTCCACCCCCGCAAACAGCTCCTTAAACCGCTCCTTATGTGCAACGCCGAAACGCTGCTCCTCGTCCACAATAACAAGCCCTAAGTCCTTGAACCCAACGTCCTTCTGAACAAGCCTGTGGGTGCCGATAATAAGGTCGATCTCGCCCCTTTTCACCTGTCTGACAATATCCGCCTGTTCCTTTGTATTGCGGAATCTTGACAGCAGCTGCACCTTTATGGGGAAATGCTCGAAACGCTTTACCGCACTCTGATAATGCTGCCATGCCAAAACGGTTGTCGGCACAAGCACGGCGCACTGCTTTCCGTCCTCAATGCACTTAAATGCCGCCCGCCATGCGACTTCCGTCTTGCCGAAGCCCACATCTCCGCAAAGCAGTCTGTCCATAGGCACAGGCTTTTGCATATCCTCCTTAATTTCCATAACAGAGCGCAGCTGGTCGTCCGTTTCGGTATAGTCGAAACGTTCCTCGAAATCCACCTGAAAATCATCGTCTTCGGGGAATGCGTGCCCCGGGGTCTGACTGCGCTTTGCATACAGGGCAATAAGCTCGTCAGCCATATCCTTGACAGCCTTTTTGACCCGTGAACGTGTCTTTTGCCATTCCTGAGAGGACAGCTTATTCAGCTTAACGCCGCTGTCGTCCCTGGGACCTATATATTTTGAAACCAAATCAAGCTGTGTAACGGGAACATACAGCACGTCCGTCCCCGCATACTGAATGGTGATATAGTCTTTTGTAACGCCCTCCAATTCAAGCTTGCGTATCCCCGCAAACCGCCCGATACCGTGAAGCGCATGAACCACCAGATCGCCGCTTGAAATGTCCGAAAGGGACTTTATCTCCTCGCCTTTTTTCCGCTTTTTCAGTTTTCTTTTGGCGGTCATTGCCTTTGCCTGAGTGATAAGAGCAGCCTTTCCGTCGGGGTACTCAAAGCCTGCGGAAACAGCACCGTTCATCAGGTAAACTCTGCCGTTTTTCATCTCCGTTTTTTCGGTGATAATATCACAAGGAATGCCTTCCTCACGCAGGTCATTTGCAATAATGGGCAGAGTTTTCTCCGAACCCGCCATAACAACCGTCTTATAGCTTCTCGAACAAAAGCTGCGAAGCTCCTCTATAAGCTGACGAATTTCGCCGCCCCAGGGCGCAGTCTGATTTGCAGTGACGGAAATCAGCTTTTTGAACGTAATACCGCCGCTGCCCCGCATAAATGTGTCAAGATAAACGGTTTTCAGCTTTTCCGCAGAACGCTCAAAATCCGCCTGTTCAAGGATATAACCCTCCAGCCCCTTGAACAATTCACCCTCTTCAAGTAGAATTTTCACGTCCTCGTTATGCTGTGAACGGACGCTTTTCATCTTCTCATTGCAGTTATGCCGTTCGCTGAAAATGAGCAGCGCATCTTCGGGGAAATAATCAAAAAGTGTGGCAGGTGTTTCATAAGCGACAGGGAGATATTTGTCTATATTTCCAAGAGATAAGCCGCTGCTCAGACGGTCAATATCTGCGGACAATTTACTGCGGATAAGCTCCGTTCTCTTGCCCCTGACGCCCTTTGACAGCTCCTCTATCTTTCGGATAAACGCTTGCGGATCGTCAAACAGCACCTCCACAGCGGGGGCAACTGTTATCCCTTTCAGCGTGTCCGAACGCCGCTGAGATTCTATATCAAAGGCGGAAACCGTGTCAATTTCATCGCCCCAGTATTCAATACGAATGGGGAATGTTTCCGAAACGGGGAAAATATCCGCAATTGCGCCCCTGACGGAAAACTGTCCCGCACCCTCCACCTTGTCTGTTCTGGAATATCCCGCCGACGTCAGACGCCTTACCAGTTCATCGACAGCTATCTCCATACCCGGGGAAAGTGTGATAGAACGGTCTTTCAGCGCATGGGGCGGGATAGTCCGCTGCATTGCCGCTTCTGCGGAGGAAACAACAACCTTGCAGGGGTGAGTATTCAGCCCCGAAAGAGAAGTCAGAACCGACAGCCTTGCCTGTTCATATTCACGGGAAACGCCCTCAACATTTGTAAACGTAAAATCCTTTGCGGGATAGAGAACGGCACATTCCTCACCCGAGAGAGAGTTGATGTCATCGCAGATACGCTTTGCGGCGGCTTCGTCCTCGGTGATAACGAGAATTTTCTCCCGCTGACCCGACAGAGCGGAGATAAAATGCGCCTTGTGAATTCCCGCCACGCCTGTGACGCCTACGGGGGAAAGTCCCATTTCAAGGGATTCTTTCAGTTCGGCAAATCCCGATAGTTCGTTCAGTATGCTGTCAAAAATGTTCATAAGCCACCTCTTTCGATAAAAGTGGAAAGTGAAGAGTGGAAAGTGGAGTTATTTAAGACCCACCGATTAACAGGTCGGCAGAAATGGTTTGACTATCGTTTTCCTAAAAATTTCACTCTTAACTTTCCACACTTCACATTGACTAAAATTCCACTTTTCACTTTTCACTTTACACATTATTCACAGAGCTACGCATTATACCTATTCATAGCCTCGTCCATTTTCCCCGCAACTATCAGCTCCGCACACTTCACCGCATTATCACACGAAGTATGCATCCCCTCGATCTCTTCCTTCTTAAAATTGCTCAGCACCCAATCCGCCAAGTTGTAATCGGGGTGCGGCTTAGCCCCAACCCCCAGCTTTATCCGAGGAAAAGTGTCCTCCCCCGTTAAATATATGATGGATTTTATGCCGTTGTGTCCCCCCGCACTGCCCTTTCTGCGGATACGCAGCTTGCCCGGTTCAAGGGAAATGTCATCGTAAATAACAAGCACATTCTCAATAGGCAGCTTGTAAAACTGCATTGCCTCCACCACCGCTTCACCGCTGTTGTTCATAAAGGTGGACGGCTTCATCAGCAAACACTTTTTCCCGCTTATCATGACCTCACCCGTCAGCGACTTAAAACGCAGCTTTTTTATATCAACATTATACTTCTGCGCAATGGTGTCCACCGCCATAAATCCCGCATTATGACGTGTATTTTCGTACTGTAAACCGGGATTTCCCAACCCGCAGATAATAAATTCCACGGGACCCGCCGCCTTCTCTTCCTTTTCGGCATTTAACTTATTTAAAATATCAAAAACGCTCATTTTTCCTCCACAAAATTCAGCCTGTAACTGCGGGACGGGGAACCCGTCCCCTACAAATTAGTATAGACAGTTAAGCACCGTAAAATGCCTTATCCCCACACCGTATAGTACGGGTGGGGTCGGCTGAATTTATTTCATTACATTATTTATAATGTGTAACAACACAAACCATATACCGCGGAAACCATTTTACATATCCCACAAAGCTGAAGCGCGATATGAGGTCAAGCGGTCGCCGCTTGTCAGTTGTTGAAAAGCGTAGAAACGGGCTTATCTGCGTAAATGCGCTGGATAGCCTGTGCAAATACGGGAGCAACGGGCAGAGTAACGATCTTGTCTATCTGCTTTTCCTTAGGCAGAACGATAGTGTCCAGCAGAACCAGCTCCTTAATGGGGCTTGCCTGAATTCTCTCGATAGCGGGACCCGACAGAACGCCGTGTGTTGCGCAAGCGTAAACCTCTTCCGCACCGCCTATTTCGATGATAGCCTTTGCAGCGTTGCAGAGAGTACCCGCAGTATCGATCATATCGTCAACGAGAATGACCTTCTTGCCCCTAACATCACCGATTATGTTCATAACCTCGCAAACATTTGCCTTCTGACGGCGCTTGTCAACGATAGCCAGAGGAGCATCGAAACGCTGTGCGAAGTTTCTTGCTCTTGTAACGGAGCCAAGGTCGGGAGATACTACCATAATATCGTCGTGAACGTCCTTGAACTTCTCAACAAAATAAGGAACAAGGATAGGCACGCCCAGCAGATGATCCACGGGGATATTGAAGAAGCCCTGTATCTGTGCAGCGTGAAGATCCATGGTAAGAATTCTGTCTGCGCCCGCAGTTGTCAGCAGGTCGGCAACCAGCTTTGCGGAAATGGGATCTCTTGCCTTTGCCTTTCTGTCCTGTCTTGCATAGCCCATATAGGGGATAACTGCGGTAATGCGTCCTGCGGAAGCTCTCTTGAAAGCGTCCAGCATAATGAGCAGCTCCATCATATGGTCGTTTACGGGCGTGCTTGTGGACTGTACCACGAAAACGTCCGAACCTCTTACGCTCTCCTTAATGGAAACGGAGATCTCTCCGTCGGAAAAGGTCACAACCTCGGACATTCCCAGAGGAAGTCCCAGTGCCCTTGCAATGTCCGCAGCTACGGACGGGTTTGCATTTGCAGTGAAGATCTTGATATCCTTGCCGTGAAGATTCATTTTTATTCTCCTTTGAATTTTAAAATATTTTACAGCCAAACAATGACTGTGATTTACTTTTTAAGCTTTCTGGCTTTAAGCTTTCTTGCAGCATATCCCTCGATAAAACGAAGCTCGCCACGCTCGATAGCAAGTGCATCATCGGGAACATTCTTTGTGACCGTCGTTCCCGCTGCCGTATATGCGCCGTTTCCGACTGTTACGGGGGCAATAAGATTGGTATTGCAGCCGATAAACGCTTCATCTCCGATAGTCGTGCGGTACTTGTTTGCCCCGTCATAGTTGGAGGTCACCGTGCCGCAGCCGAAGTTTACGTGCTTGCCCACGTCACTGTCCCCAACATATGTGAGATGTGAAACCGCCGTGTCCTCGCCGATGTCGGAGTTCTTTATCTCGACAAAATCGCCTATCTTAACGCCGTCCCTGATACGGCTGCCGGGTCTTAGCTGAACGAATGGACCTATCTTGACGTTGTTGTCTATCTGCGAATCATACGCCTGAACGGTGTTCAGATGAGTGCCGTTTCCGACGATAGTATTGTCAATAAGGCAGTTGGGACCGATAACGCAGTTTTCGCCAATAACGGTCTTTCCCGTCAGGATAGTGCCCTGCAGAATACAGGTGTTTGCACCCACCTTAACGTCCCTGCCGATAGTTACGCCGTCCGTGCAGAGGAACTCAACGCCCTCGTCCATAAGCTTTTCTATAACACGCTTTCTTGCCACATCGTTGAGCATAAGCATACCCTTGCGGTCATTTGCCCCGAGGACTGCATCGGGATTTTCCGAAACGAAGGCACCCGCTCTGTCACCCGCCGAAAGCAGAATAAACACGGAATCCGTCAGATAATATTCACCCTGAGAATTATTCGGCTTCAGCTCGCCCAGCGCATAAAGCAGACGCTCCGCATTGAACCAGTAAGCCCCCGAATTTATCTCCTTTATCTTCTTCTGCTCGTCTGTGGCGTCCTTTTCCTCAACGATACCCGTAATACCGTTTCCGTCGTGATCTCTGAGGATACGTCCGTAACCCTTTGGCTCGTCAATTTCGGAGGTGATGACCGTAACGGCGTTCCCCTCGGAAATATGCGTTTCAAGGGACTTTTTGATAGTTTCGGAGTCGATAAAAGGCGCATCTCCGTTGAGAATGAGCACATTCCCGCCCGAATGTTCCCGAATGAAATCGGAGGCAGTCATAACGGCGTGTCCCGTACCCTTTCGCTCCTGCTGGAAAACGGTCTTGTACCGTCCGTCAGCCCATTTGTCGATAGCGTCGGCGTTAAAGCCCTTGACAATGCACATATCCTCCACGCCCGATTCCTCGCAGGCTCTGACCACCCATTGGAGCATAGGCTCGCCCAGTACCTTTAATAAGGGCTTTGGCAGCTCGGTTTTCATTCGCTTGCCCTGACCGCCCGCCAGAATTATTGCACAGTTATTACTCATAGTATTATCCCCTTTGCGGAATACTTTATGTAAATGTGGAATGTGAAAAGTGGAAAGTGGAGCTTTGAAATTGACAATTCGCTTTTCACACATTAATACTAAACACCCATTAATCACGGTAATCTCTCGGCGTAAAAACCCATAAACAAACTGTTTTCAACAGTTTTAAGCTTCTTTACGCCGATTTCTTCTCCGTGATTTAAATGGTGTTTAGTATAAACTGTTTCCGAATGCTTTGGAATTACTTTTTTATCTGTCAAACATTGAATTTTACCCAAATCTTACACGGAAAATATCCCATACCTTATATTATGACAGAAAAGTATGAATAGTTCAATAGTATTTTGCAATCTTAGGCGTTTTGGATAAAATATAGTCAAATTGCACGAAAATGTTATGCAAAATTCTAATACCAAAAGGTATGGTAAAATTCACAATTATCTGTTATAATATAGTTATGTTCACTATGGGGTCATTCTGCCCCAATGGTGAAGAAATCAAAATTAACGGAGGTAAACAACCAATGGCAAAGAAATGGGTCTACACCTTTAAAGAAGGTAATATGACTATGAGAAACCTGCTCGGCGGTAAGGGTGCAAACCTCGCTGAGATGACTGAGATCGGTCTCCCCGTTCCTCAGGGCTTTACTATCACAACAGAAGCTTGTACTCAGTACTATGAGGACGGCAGAAAGATCAATGACGAGATCATGGCTCAGGCTATGGAAGGCGTTAAGTGGATGGAAGAGGTAAACGGCAAGAAGTTCGGCGACCTCAAGAACCCCCTCCTGGTTTCCGTACGTTCCGGCGCAAGAGCTTCCATGCCCGGTATGATGGACACTATCCTCAACCTCGGTCTTAACGACGATGTTGTTGCTGCAATGATCGCAGGCAACCCCGATCCCGCTTTCGAAAGATTCGTATATGACTCTTACAGAAGATTTATCCAGATGTTCTCCGACGTTGTTATGGAAGTCGGCAAGAAGTATTTTGAGCAGCTCATCGACAAGATGAAGGAAGAAAAGGGCGTTCAGTACGACGTTGACCTGACTGCTGCAGACCTCAAGACTCTGGCTGAGCAGTTCAAGGCTGAGTATAAGAAGCAGCTCGGCAAGGACTTCCCCTCCGATCCCGTTGAGCAGCTGAAGCTCGCTATCGAGGCTGTTTTCCGTTCCTGGGACAATCCTCGTGCAAACGTATACCGTCGTGACAACGATATTCCTTACAGCTGGGGTACTGCTGTAAACGTAATGCCCATGGTATTCGGAAACCTCAACAATGAGTCCGGTACAGGCGTTGCATTTACTCGTGATCCCGCAACAGGTGAGAAGAAGCTCATGGGTGAGTTCCTCAAGAACGCACAGGGCGAGGACGTTGTTGCAGGCGTTCGTACTCCTATGCCTATCGCTCAGATGGAGCAGGAGTTCCCCGAGGCTTATGCACAGTTCATTCAGGTTTGCGAAACTCTCGAAAACCACTATCACGATATGCAGGACATGGAGTTCACTGTTGAGAACAAGAAGCTCTACATGCTCCAGTGCCGTAACGGTAAGAGAACCGCTCAGGCTGCTCTCAAGATCGCTTGCGACCTCGTAGACGAAGGTCATAAGACAGAGCAGGAAGCAGTTGCTATGATCGATCCTCGTAACCTGGACACACTGCTTCACCCTCAGTTCGATGCTAAGGCTCTCAAGGCTGCTGCACCTCTGGGCAAGGGTCTGGGCGCATCTCCCGGAGCTGCTTGCGGTAAGGTTGTATTCACAGCTGATGACGCTGAGGCTTGGGACGCTAAGGGCGAAAAGGTTATCCTCGTTCGTCTGGAAACATCTCCCGAGGACATCACAGGTATGAAGGTCGCTCAGGGTATCCTGACCGTTCGCGGCGGTATGACCTCTCACGCTGCTGTTGTTGCTCGTGGTATGGGTACATGCTGCGTTTCCGGCTGCGGCGACATTAAGATGGACGAAGAGAACAAGAAGTTCGAGCTCGGCGGAAAGGTATTCCACGAGGGCGACGTTATCTCCATCGACGGTTCCACAGGTAACATCTACGGTGAGGCTATTCCTACCGTTGATGCTCAGATCGCAGGCGAGTTCGGCAGAGTTATGGCTTGGGCTGACAAGTACAGAAAGCTTAAGGTAAGAACAAACGCAGATACTCCCGCTGACGCTAAGAAGGCAAGAGAGCTGGGTGCTGAGGGTATCGGTCTTTGCCGTACTGAGCACATGTTCTTTGAACCCTCCAGAATTGCAGCATTCAGAGAGATGATCTGCTCCGATACAGTTGAAGAAAGAGAAGCAGCTCTTGCTAAGATCGAACCTATGCAGCAGGCTGACTTTGAGGCTCTCTACGAAGCACTTGAGGGCTGCCCCGTTACTATCAGATTCCTGGATCCTCCTCTTCACGAATTCGTTCCTACTGAGGAAGCTGACATTGAAGCTCTTGCTAAGGCTCAGGGCAAGTCCGTTGAAGCTATCAAGAACATCATTGCAGGTCTGCACGAGTTCAACCCCATGATGGGTCACCGTGGATGCCGTCTGGCTGTAACATATCCCGAGATCGCTAAGATGCAGACAAAGGCTGTTATCAAGGCTGCTATCAACGTTAAGAAGGCTCACCCCGATTGGAACGTTAAGCCCGAGATCATGATCCCTCTCGTAGGCGAGGTTAAGGAGCTTAAGTTCGTTAAGGACGTTGTTGTTAAGACTGCTGATGCTGAGATCGCTGCTGCTGGTTCCGACCTCACATATGAAGTTGGTACAATGATCGAGATTCCTCGTGCTGCTCTCACAGCTGACGAGATCGCTAAGGAGGCTGACTTCTTCTGCTTCGGTACTAACGACCTGACTCAGATGACCTTCGGCTTCTCCAGAGATGACGCAGGCAAGTTCCTGAACGCTTACTACGATACAAAGATCTTCGAGAACGATCCCTTCGCTAAGCTGGACCAGGCAGGTGTCGGCAAGCTGATGGAAATGTCCATCAAGCTTGGCAAGCCCGTTAATCCCAAGCTCCACATCGGTATCTGCGGTGAGCACGGCGGCGATCCTACATCTGTAGAGTTCTGCCACAAGATCGGTCTTGACTATGTATCCTGCTCACCCTTCCGTGTGCCTATCGCAAGACTGGCTGCTGCTCAGGCTGCTATTGCTGATAACAAGTAATACATCTGACAGTTTTACAATAATAAGCATTTCCCGCCCCGTGTCGGTTTCGATGCGGGGCGTTTTTTACGGCGTAATAACGGGGAACTTATTACTTGGCTGTTTATGGAATTATGATTGTAGGGGACGGGTTTCCCGTCCCGCAGCTTGCACACATCTTATACTAAATTCAACACGTTATTTTCACTTATTGTCAAATCCCCTTGACAAATATAAATATAGGTGTATACTATTATTGGAGTCGATAGTTATTCCGTCCTGGGGTTGCGTTTGGCTCCGTTCTATGTATATAAAATGGGCTTGCTAAAACAAGTCCATTTTTAATTTATATCTGAAAAATTGGTATTACTGCCCCGTATCGGTTTCGATGCGGGGCGGGATTTTTGTCCAAACAAAAAGGCAGGTCAGAGCGACCCGCCGATTTTATATCAGAAAAACAAATTGAAAAGCCCCAGAACAAATCCGATAACAGCACCCAGCCAAACAATAGCGTCCAGCTCCTTTTTCATAACCGAAAGGGTCAGCTGCTCAATTTCCAGCATATCCATGGAATTTATCTTGTTCTCGATTATTGCGGGGATATTTATGGTATCCATTACGCCGCTGAGCTTGGTTTCAACCACCATTTTGTAGATTTTCAGCACCATTCCCTTAATGTCCGCACCACGTTCCTCGGCGGACGCTACCAGCGAACCCGCAGGCTTTTCCATAAACTTTGCGACCTCGTCCTTGACACGGGGTTTTATTATTTCTTCGCCGTGTTCGGAAATATGTCCGTCTACGGGGGTTGCAATATGTCCCGAGAGATTTTCCACACCGCGGTCATTTAGCATCATGGCAAACATCGTCCCTTGTATCTTTTCCTTGACAGCCGATGCGACCTGCTCCGCAACCAGCCTTCCGACGCCTATCTCGTCAGCCTTTTTCAGTATCTTCTCGGAAATAAGCTCTGACGCACCGTCCATAAGCTGCTCAGAGCTGCCCGTGAAGCTTTCCAGCAGCTCACGCAAGGGCGTTTCATTCTCACGATTTTCCGAAATCCACTTGTCAACGGCATCAGACACCTTTTCCATCATTGCGTCGGACAGCAAAGTTTCCTGTAAGACCTCATCGGTCAGCAGGGAATTTCCCACCGCCCCGCCTATTGCCTTCGCCAGACGGTCACGTCCCTTGGGGATAATTCCCGGGGTGAAGGGCAGAGTAAAATTGCCTATCTTAACGGGTTTCAGCGGACGGAAAAGCATCTTCACCGCCAGATAATTTGTGAAATATCCGATAACCGAACCGATAACGGGAGCCGCTATGTATTCGACTTCAAAAGCCATATTATCCTTCCTTTTTTGTCTATATTATATGACATATATTATACAACGCCGATTGCCGTTTGTCAATAGATTTCACCTATTTATCATCTAAGGAAATACTGAATAATGTGTGTTCCCCAAAAATCCCACTCCCCATATTCAACTCAACACTCAACACTCAACACTAAAACAAGTACCTCCCTGACCATTGCAGAGAGGCACAAAAATCATTTATTTCTAAAATACTTAACGTGCTTTTTAAGATACGGCACAACAGCTGTGTAATAGAACGGAATTGTCAGATACCCTATCCAGCTTGTCGCCCAGAGATTGAACCAGAAGCCGCCTATCATCTGCACGATGACCATCAGCACGGGATAGCAGAATATAGCAGGATTTCTCTTCTGCATTGCCGAAACAGTGGTGTAATACAGCGGGATAGCCAGCACAAAAAGCCAGCTCCAATCCCAACAGCCGAAAAACATTCCGAACAAAAACATCAGACCGATAGCCACCGCATAAATGGGGAACGCATAGAGCATTTTCCAGTTTGTGTTTTTAAACGGTTCCTCCCCGTCGGCAAGGCTGTTGAAGCCAAGACCCGCTATCTGAGCATCGGGCGCAGGCTCGGCGGTGCGTATT
This sequence comes from uncultured Ruminococcus sp., assembly GCA_945877315.1. Classification (GTDB taxonomy): domain Bacteria; phylum Bacillota; class Clostridia; order Oscillospirales; family Ruminococcaceae; genus UMGS1889. The sequence continues at coordinate 25,166 of CAMCRP010000008.1, forward strand.
TCCATATTCGGTGCCTGTGTGGGATCGGCGTAATTTCCCGCAAAGGTCTTTTTCATATCCTGACCGAACTGTGTGAAGGTTTCCTTCATATCCTTTCCCATTTCGGTGAACGCCTTCTGCATATCACTGCCCATTTCCGCAAACTCGTTTTTAGGAGCGTTTTCGGTTATTTCGGGAGAGCTTACCTTTATTTCGGGCAGCGGTTCGCTTTCCGCCGCTTCCTCCGTAAGGGGACGAAAAAAATCGTCCTCCTCCGATTTTTCGGCATCTCCCTTTACGATACTGTCAATGGAAACATCGTAGATCTGCGACAGCTTAATAAGCTTGTCAATATCGGGGACAGCCTCTCCCCTCTCCCATTTGGACACCGCCTGACGGGAAACCTCGGTCATATCCGCAAGCTCCTCCTGGGACAGTCCCTTTTGCTTTCTAAGTAAAAACAGCCTTTCAGCAATAGTTTCGTTCATTTTATGCTCCTCCTTTTCGTTGATATTATCATAACACATCTCAAAGGAAAAATCAACCAACCCGCAGTTGCACATGAAAAAAATTTTTTGCAACCAACAGTTGCGGCGGATTGAATGTGAAAAGTGAAAAGTGGAAAGTGGAGTTGATAATGTGTTCATGAATATTTTCAGACGGCTTGTACTATACTATATCAGAGAGATTTTCAGCGGAAGTGCTGCACAAAAATTTCACTTTTCACTCTCCACTTTTCACATTTTATTGAAGGGAAGTACATATTATGCGCAGATTTGAAAGACGAAGGATAAACGGTATGATGACCCTTGCCGCCGCAGGGATAGCCTCGGCAGCGGCGTTTGCAGTTCTCCCGCTGCCCTCTGCGGAGGAATGTACCATAACTGCGGTTCGGCTGATGACGGGGGCAGACAAGGAAACAGAAGCCGTTACCGTCACCGAACAGCCCGCTGAAACCGCCGAAATTCCCGACTTTATGCCCATATCCTACGGAAATGTCACCCGTCCGTCCTCCGCAAATGAAGAAGCGGAAGTGCACAGCGAAGAACCCGTCCCCGAATCCCCCGACATACCCGAAAACGGCAGCGGTATCATCGAGCGAAAGCATTACGGCGAATTTGTCGGAGATGATTACATATCCCTTCCCAAAGGCGGGCAGATACGCAATATCACCGATGTTTCCAACGACGATGTTCTGTCTGCCGTCGAAAGCGGCGCAGATTTTCAGCTAAAAGCCGACGGAAAAGTCCGTGTAATGATAATGCACACCCACACCACCGAATGTTACGAGCCAAAGCCCTCCGACAGCTACGACAGCGAACGTTCCTGCCGAACAACTGAGCTTTCCGCAAATATGGCAGCGGTTGGGGACAGAATAGCCGCAGAGCTTGAAAAGGCGGGCATCGGCGTTTATCATGATGTGACCCTCCACGATTATCCGTCCTACAACGGCTCTTATGAGCGGAGTGCGGAAACGGTCAAGGCGGCTCTCACGGAATATCCCGATATACAAATTGTGCTGGACGTTCACCGTGACGCTATGGAAACCGCCGACGGCGTCCGCCTTGCCCCCGTTGCAGAAATTGACGGAAAGACCGCCGCACAAGTAATGATAATCTGCGGTGCCGACGACGGAACTATGGATATGCCGAATTTTATGAAAAATCTGGGATTTGCCGCCGATTTTCAGCAGGCGTTGGAGCAAACTGCGCCGTCCCTGACACGCCCCGTTTTGTTCGATTACAGGAGATATAACCAGGATTTAACCACAGGTTCTCTGCTTATTGAGGTAGGCAGTCACGGAAACAGCCTTGACGAGGCACTGTACAGCGGGGAGCTTATCGGAAAAGCGTTGGCGGCAATGGCAAGTGAGGAATGAAAATGAACCGAATAAGAGCATTTTTTCACGTTGAGATGCCGAAAAATCAGCGGCGCAGACGGGCGATATTTTTGACATTTGAATATATCGTCCTGCTGACCGTCCTGTTTTTCGGGATAATCACCGCATGGAAAAACAGCTACAACCTGATGAACCGTGAACCTATCACCGTTTTCACCGCCGACAGACAGGGGGACAGGGTAAATATTGTTTTTATGAACAGCGAATACCATGCGGAAATTCCCGATATTTTTTCGTCGGAGGGGTAAACTATCTCCGAGGTGATAACAATGTCCAAGCAAGGAATGAAGCGTCCCGAACACACCTATGTTCAGCCGTGGAACGAAGCGGCAGCTGTCCCCGAAATACAGGGCAAAGCCAAGCACGGCAAGGCAAAGGCCAACCCCATTATTGCGGGAACAAAGCCCCCCGCACAAAAGGTTTTCCACACCGAGCGTCCCATTTCTAAGGTTTATCCCGTTATTGACAACGACCTTGCACGGGATAATCTGGAAAATGATATGACTGCGGCGGACCTGCAAGACCTTTGAAACAGTGTTGAGTTATAAGTGTTGAGTGTTGAATTATTTTTGGATCTCATTATAATTCAACACTCAACATTCAACACTTAACATTTTTTTCGCTTGACTTGATGGTGTTTTTTGTGTACAATAAAAATATCAAAAAGGAGGAATGGCAGATGATAGCATAATATAAGTTTTGAGGCGTGGATAGATCTTAAAACTTGGGAAATATCTTCGGTTTATCCAATAAAGTAAAGGAGAAAGTATGTATGCGATTTGTAGATGTGTTTCCGTATAATCGTGATGAGTATAGCCAAGTAATATGGTTTTTTGAAGAATGTATTGAACGTGATTTTCAGGCGGTTATAGATAACTATGCACACGGACATCAATATAGCTTTGAATCCTGTGGATTGAATTTGCCAAACGGAGAGGATAACATAATGTATAAAGGTCCTTTTGCGTGGGCAGGTGATCCGTCTTCAGATATGTGCCCTGACGAATATGATCAGCTAGATTTCAAAATGTTTATTATATGTTTTGAGCTTGCTGCTAAGGTGTTTCTCCTTAATAATAGTTCTTATGAGTATCCAATGAGGATATTCGATAGTTTGAAGCTAATCAGAAAAAACTATACAAATGTTTTATGGCTTATAGAGCATTTCTATGGTGCAGAGTTCTACGTTTGCGATAATCATGGAGTATGTACCGGTGAACATCACGGTAAAGAATGGGGAGAGAAGTGGTATGAAACATATGGAAAGTTATTATATTTTGATGATGTAGATCAAATAGTAGAAGCGCAGTTTAGACAAGTATCACTTAAAATTAAAGGTATATATGATACTATCGCGTAATGTAAATTTCCGATTATGACGGCGTTTATGACCTTTGGATAAACACCCCGGGAATGGGTCTGAACACTGCCGATGACAGCCGTGAGGGCATAGAAAAATATCTCAAACGCAACCCCACCACAAGCTTTGTCGCTTTGGACGGAGAAAAAATCGTGGGCGTAATAATGGCGGGACATGACGGCAGACGGGGATTTATCCATCACACCGCCGTTCTTTCCGAATATCGGGGGCGGCATATCGGCAAAGCTCTTGTGGAACACGCCATGTCCGCATTGGACAAGGAGGGCATAAACAAGGTGGCTTTAGTGGCATTTCAAAGGAATGAAGTCGGCAACGGCTTCTGGGAGAAGCTGGGCTTTTCCGTCCGTAATGATTTGGTTTATCGGAATAAGAATATTCACGATTTACATAGGATTGATACTTAAGGGGCGACCCCTTTGTCAATTCGTTGGTATATTTGCTAAATGAGCAAGGTTTGTGGCTCGGTACCGTTAAAACTTTTTTAAATGCAATGCTCCCGCCGAGAGGTCGAAAACTCTCGGCGGGAGCATTTTTATTCAATTTCTGCATCCTCCGCATTTAAAATATCCTCTTCCGAAACTCCAAGCATTTCTATAACTTCTTTTTCGGAATAGGTTTTATCCTCGGAGGAGTTCATTCTCCCGACAGCTTCAAATAAAAGCTGCTGATTTTCATCAGATAAAACATTATCAAGCATTAGCGGTTTCCTCTGCTGCCTTTTCCTCCACGGGAACATTAACATCGTCAGCCTTCTCGATCTCCTTACCAAGGAACTCGGGAAGCTCCATTCCCGCCTGCTTGAACAGCTCATTCATAGGCGGCACGGACTTCATGAGTCCCGAGATAAAATCGGAGGTAGCGTTCCTGCCGTCGGCGTTTGTGCCGCTGTCCCAAACAGTGACCTTGTCGATCTTGATGTTCTTGATAGCGTCCACCTGAATACGCATAAGCTCTTCCAGCTTGTCGGCAACGATAAGCTTAACAGCGGAATCAGCGTCACCGCCCGCCGCTTCAATAAGCTTGCGCATACCTTCTGCCTGCTTTTCGAGAATTTCCTGTGCACCGCGAGCTTCGGCTGCCATTTTTGCGAATGCTGCATCGGCTTCACCCTTTGCCTTGCGTCTGATGACCTCGGCTTCGGCTTCTGCGGCGATCTCGGCTTTTTCCTTTTCGATTTGTGCCTTTACGATAATGTCAGCCTTCTGGCTTGCCATTTCCAGCTCTGCACGGCGAAGCTCGGCCTCCTGCTGCGACTGATAGGCTTCTGCCTTTGCCTTTGCTGCCTGTACTGCTTCGGCGGCTGTGGCGATACGGAGTGCTTCAGCTTCTTTTTCACGTCTTTGTGCGTCCGACTGAGCAATTGCTATCTTAGCGTTGTTTTCACCCTCAATAGCGGCTGCGTTTGCGGCTGCGACCTGAACTCTCTGCTCCTGCCATGCCTTTGCCTGACCGATGTCACCATCTCTGCCCGTCTGAGCAACGGTGATCTTAGCGTCATTTTCAGCCTTTGCGTTGGCCTCCTGCTCCTTCTGACGTCTGATAGCTTCTGACTGTGCGATCTCTATCTTAGCGTTGTTTTCACCCTCGATAGCGGACGCATTTGCGGCTGCGACCTGGATTCTCTGGTCACGTCTTGCGTTTGCTTCACCGATAGCACCATCTCTGTCCTGCTCGGCAACGCTCTTTCTTGCGTCGTTGATAGCCTTTGCAGCGGCTTCCTTACCGAGAGCTTCTATGTAACCCGATTCATCGTTAATATCTGTAACGTTTACGTTAATAAGCCGCAGACCGATCTTTTTCAGCTCAATTTCAACGTTATTCGACACGGCAATAAGGAACTTGTCACGGTCGGTGTTTATCTCCTCAATGTCCATAGTTGCAATAACAAGACGCAGCTGACCGAAGATAATATCCTTTGCAAGCTCCTGTATCTCCATCATTTTCAGACCCAGAAGTCTTTCAGCCGCATTCTGCATAACGCCCGGCTCTGTGGAAATTCCAACGGTAAATCTTGACGGAACATCAACACGGATATTCTGCTTTGAAAGCGCATTTTTCAAATCAACGTTAATGGAAATAGGTGTCAGATCAAGGTACTGATATGACTGAATAACGGGAACGATAAACGCCGCACCGCCGTGGATACACTTTGCGCTCTTGGTAACGCCGTTTGCGTCGGTGCCCACCTTACCGTAAATAACAAGAACCTTGTCCGAGGGACATTTCCGAAACCTCGATAGCAGCGCAATTATCGCCGCCAGCAGCACCGCCGCAATAATTACCACCGCTGTTAATACTTCAAATCCGCCCATAATAATTCCTCCCTAAAAATGTATAAAATTTAGCCGTCCTTTTCGACTACAAGAGTATCTCCCCTAAGATCGATAATTCGCACGGACGAACCCGTTTTCATAGGCTCTCTGCCGTCCTGAACAGCGGGCAGCTCCATAAATCTTCCCTGTACAGTCAGCGTGACCTTGCCTTCTCCGCCGCCCGATTCCGGGATAGTCAGGTAGACCGTTCCATGCTCGCCCAGGGCGTTTTTCAGCTCGATAGTTCCGCTTTCCGACAGCCTTTTGGACAGGCTCATTATCTTCGCAACACCGAACATTGCCGCCGCACCGAACGCCGCACCAATAAGCATCGCCGCAAATGCGGGAGTTCCGCCGCCGTAGGAGATTATGGAAACCCAGCTGAACACCGTCAGAAACGCTATGACCGTCTGCAGGGTAAACAGCCGCAAAGCACCAATATCTGCGGGATTTCCCCCGTCGCTCATATTGGAAATATCCGTGTCAACATCTGCGGAAATATCGGGCATATCATCGGGAATGTCGCTGAGATCCAGCCCCGAGGTATCGCTCATTTCAATTCCCGAACCGCCGTCACCTATTCCGCAGAGCGAAATTATCGTCTGAATAATAAGGATAAGCGAGGACGGAACGGCAATGCAGTACAGCACCTTCAAGATAGAATCAAGACCGTCCCACCATTCACTCATACAGATCCCCTCCGTAAATTGTATTTACTTAAATTATAAGATATTCCCCACAAAATGTCAATATGTTTTGATACGATTTTTGCAATTTGTGACTGTTGCACAATTTAGATAGGTGATTTTTGTACACGATACAGAGCTTGTACGGGAAAATATTTTGAAAAACCCCTTGCAATTCCAAAATAAATCTGTTAAAATATATGTAAATCATATTTACTAGAGCCTAAATCAATGTGGAAAGTGAAAAGTGGAATTTCTTATTAAATTCAACACCCATCACTCAACATTCAACACTAAAAACTTCACTCTCCACTTTTCACACTTCACATTATTAAAAAGGGAGGAATACTATGGACCCTATCGAGCTGGGCAAAAAGATAAAAGAAGCAAGACTGGCAAAGAAAATGACCCAGAGCGAGGTGGTGGGCGATTTCATCACACGAAATATGCTCAGTCAGATAGAAAGCGGCACGGCAACGCCCTCGGTGAAAACGCTGGAATATCTGGCGAAAACCCTGGGACTGAACCTCACAAGCCTGATGCCCACCGAAGAAACCTCTGCGGACGATACCGTCAGACGCTTAGAAAGCACCAAGCAGCTTATCCGTGAAGGCTTTTGGCGGGAGGCTGCCGACCTTGCGGAGGAATCCATTGCAATGGGGCTTATGAATGACGAATTTTCCGCACTTCTGGCAAGGGCATATTATGAGCTGGCAAAGGAATCCCACACCGAAAAGGACTATCCCGCCGCCATTTCACGGGCTGACAAGGCGTATGCTCTGGCGTCCAAGGGAGTCTACGCAAACCGTTCCCTTGAAGCGGACTGTATGTTGCTTAAAGCGGAAATTGCAGGCAAGCTTAGTGAATTTTACAGCGAAATGGCGAAAAACCCCAAATAACAAAGCTTGTACCAAACGACACACAGAAATTAATGTTAAGTGTTGAATGTTGAGAGTTGAATTATTATTTTGAACGGAATTTGAGTTAGACAGAATAATATCGTTTACTGTAAACTCAACACTCATCACTCAACTTTCAACATTAAATTTCACATTTCACATTAATAAAAAATGCTTGATTTTCGGCGGAATATGTGGTAAAATGTAGAGTAGTCTATTTTTAATATGAAAGGTGAATTTTACTATGTTGATTCTCGTTGTAAACGCAGGAAGCTCCTCGCTGAAATATCAGCTTATCGATATGGATAACGAAAGCGTTCTTGCAAAGGGTAACTGCGACCGTATCGGAATTGACGGACACGTTTCCCACAAAACAGGCGACGGACGCACATTCGACGCCGACTGCAATTTTCCCACACACACCGAAGCTTTTGAGAAGCTGGTAGATGTCCTGACCACAGGCGATGCTGCCGTTATCAAGTCTATGGACGAAATTTCCGCAGTAGGTCACAGAATCGTACAGGGCGCAGAGGTGTTCAATGAAACAACTCTCGTTACAGACGAAGTTATCGACAAGATCGACGGTCTGTCCGAGCTTGCTCCCGTACATAACCACCCCCACGCACTTGCTCTCAGAGCCTGCAAGAAGGTTATCCCCGCAAGCTGCCCTCAGGTTGTTGTGTTCGATACCGCATTCCACCAGACAATGCCCGAAAAGGCTTATATGTTTGGTCTGCCTTATGAGTGCTATGAGAAGCTCCACGTTAGAAAATACGGCTTCCACGGCACATCACACCGCTTTGTTTCCGCTGCTCTTGCCGAGGCTATGGGCAAGGACGTTAAGGATCTGAAGATAGTTTCCTGTCATCTCGGAAACGGCTCCTCCATTACCGCTATCGAAGGCGGAAAGTCCATTGACACAACTATGGGCTTCACTCCCCTTGACGGCGTTATCATGGGAACACGAAGCGGCGCAGTTGACCCCTCCGCAGTTGAGTTCGTTCAGAAGAAGCTGGGTCTTACAGCCGACCAGATGAGCGATTATCTCAACAAGAAGTCGGGATTCCTGGGCATTTCCGGTATCTCCAGCGATAACAGAGATATTGCCGCAGCTGCCGCAAAGGGCGATAAGAGAGCTATTCTCGCAGGAGAAATGCTCCGTTACGAAATAAAGAAGTACATCGGCAGCTTTGCAGCTGTTATGAACGGTCTTGACGCTGTTATCTTCACAGGCGGTATCGGTGAAAACGCTCCCGAGGTAAGAGCCGATGTTTGTGCAAATATGGACTATCTCGGCATCAAGCTGGACGCTTCCAAGAACGACGGTCTGAGAGGAAAGCTCTGCAAGATCTCCGCAGACGATTCCAAGGTTGAGGTTTGGGTAGTTCCCACCAATGAGGAGCTGCTTATTGCAAGAGATACACTTGCTCTTATTTCAAAGTAATTTTTTCTCGTATAAATAGTATATCCCCCGCCGATTGATTTCGACGGGGGATTTTTTATTAAACAATTTCGCCCTGAACATTCTGATTTCTTCTAATCTTCTTAGATGTGGTCTTGTCAAATTCCACTCTTCTCAGACGAATTCTGCGGATAGTTTTCGACGATGTGAGGGTCTTGTTTATCTCCATAATAAGCTGTGTCAGGTCTGCGCCGATAGCCTTGTCGTCAGCTTCGCCGTACAGATCAAGGTTCGGGAAAATCTCTGCAGTAATAACACCGTCCTCGGCATATACCAGAACTTCCTTTACCTTGTCAACCATTGCAAACTTGTTTTCCAGCTCCTCGGGAGATACGTTCTCGCCGTTGCTGAGGATAATAAGGTTTTTCTTTCTGCCTGTGATGAAAATGCGGTTTTTCTCGTCAACATAGCCAAGGTCGCCTGTATGCAGCCAGCCTTCGGAATCAAGTGCTTCGGCGGTTGCGGCTTCGTCCTTGTAATAGCCCTTCATAACGGATGGACTCTTTGCGGTGATCTCGCCGTCAACAATGCGTACTTCGCAGCCGTTTACGATAGTTCCGACTGCTTCACTGTACTCGTCCTGTAAAGTTGCTGTGGAAATTCTCGGTGAACATTCGGTCATACCGTAGCCCTGTGCAATGGGCAGACCGAGAGAATTATATCCCTTAATAAGCTCGGGGCTGAGATATGCCCCGCCGCTGTAAATTCCCTTCAAGCGTCCGCCGAAAACAGCCTGTGCTATCATAGCGGGAGGAACGTCGGGCTTTGCCTTTGACGCTGCCATTATCTGCTTGTAAATGGTTTCTGCTATCATGGGAACAAGCAGGATAAGCGTCGGACGAAAAAGCTTTAGATTTGCCGCAATTCTCAGGAGAGAATCGTTCACGCATACCGTTGCGCCGTATCTCAGAGAAAGGAGGATATCGCAGGTAAAGCAGTAAACGTGGTGAACGGGCAGAACCGTCAGCAGCTCGTCCTCGGTGGAGCTTTCGTTGTCCTGACAGGTGGTGTTGTCTGCAAAATTGCCGTGAGTGAGCATTACGCCCTTTGGCTTGCCTGTTGTTCCCGATGTGTAAACGATTGAAGCAAGTGCCTCGGGAACAGCGTCCTTGCCCTCTAAAGGCTGATATTTGTCAAGAATGTCGGGCAGAACATTATCCGCACCCTCGCAGGTCTGCAAGGACACATAAGTGTGTACAGCGGGACAGCTTTTCTTGATAAGCTCGATCATGGGAGTGTATCTTGAATCATAGAAGAAGATCTCCGAATCGGAACGGTTTATCAGCTCGCAGATGTCGGGGCAAGCCAGCTGTGCGTCCAGCGGAACAATAACATTTCCGTCCAGAACAGTTCCGAAATAGCACTCCAGATAAGCCGCACTTGTAGGACCGATAACCGCAGCGTGAATCTTGTTTCCCTTAGCAACGTCCTTAATGAAGGCGTTTACCTTCATAGCGTTCTCGTAGAATTTATTGAAGGAGGTTTCGGCAATGCCGCCCACAGCCTTTTCCTTTATGTATGCCTTGTCGCCGTATTCCTCTGCGGCAAGTCTGACTAAATCGGCAAGGGTCTTTATTCTGCTCTTGTCCATATTATCCTCCTAAAATCAAGCCTTGCGGGACTCGATATACTTAACGGCTTCACCTACTGTGTGGATATTTACGACCTCCTGCTCGTCAACGGTAATGCCAAGCTCGTTTTCCATTTCACCGAGAAGGCTCATAAAATCGAAGGAGTTAAAGCCCAGATCCTCGATAAATCTGGAATCCTCCGTAATGGTTTCGGGGTCAACGTCAACATAGTTGCAGATAAGTTCCTTCATTTTTTCAAGCATTTTTATTTCCTCCATTAAATCAAATCATTTCAAGTATCTCGCCAACCGTGCGGTTATGGTTTTCAATACCTCTGAACAGAACACGGCAGAGATAATAATACAGATACTCCATTTCCGACTCGGTAACAATAGCCTTCTTGTACTCGAAATTGAAGTCCAGACCGTTGTCATCAACACGGTGCATAACAGTCAGATAAAGGGGCTGTGCGGCAACGCCGTTTGTGTACCAAAAGCTCTTGTACTGAACATCGGGGATATCCGCTTCCTTCTGCTGGAGAGTCAGGGGCTGATATGTAAGGCTGATGCTCTCGTAGCTTGCTCCGGGACGAAGCTTCCAATGTCTTGAACGCTCCATTGTCAGGGCGATAGGGTCCTTGTTAGCGTGGTGGAAGAGCTTGTTCTGCTCTGTCTGGATAATTCTGATAGCGTCAAGGAAGGTGGTTTCGGGCTCGATAATTGTTCTCAGGGGGAAGAAGTGAATTCTTGTACCGCCCGAACGCTTTTCAAGGAGAGTACCTCTTCTTGCAACGTTGCTCTTGACGGAAACGTCCTTTTCATCGTTGTTGAACTTGGACAGAACCGTTCTCAGACCCATTAACAGCAGACTTGCCATAGGAACGTTATTGTCAAGGCAGAACTGCATAAGTCTGTCGGAGGGATCCTTTTCAAGGTGATAAACGGAAATGGAAGCGTCCAGACTGTCGGAGGTGATAATAGCGGAACGCAGATCGGGATTACCTGTTTCCCTTCTCTGTGTGAGCAGTCTGCCCATTCCCGTGAAGTCGGTGTACATAGGCTCACTGCCCGCAATTTCATTTGCGAAAAAATCGTTGTCTTTAAGCTTTGCGGGGGAATCTGCCTCATAAGCTAAGTCCTTTTCAACGCACTTGATGTAGGACTGCATAGGCTTGGGGTAGGGTGTGCCGTACTTTTCAGCGCAGTACAGCTCAAGCACATCTCTGTCAAAGCCGATAATGGAGCTGGAATCCATTGTCATATGGTCAACCTTCAGATAAATGCCGTTATATCCGCCGGGCAGCTTTATCATAACCACCTTGTTCATAGGCGAATTGTAGCGGGGGAACGGCTCGGCTGTCCACTTTCTCATTTCATCGTGGGCTGCTTCTTCACGCCAGTTTGAGAAATCGCAGAAGCCGATATCTCTCTCCTCAAAGGGGACAACATACTGATAAACGGTTCCGTCCTCGTCCTCGATAAATCTCAGACGCATAGACTCAAAACGCTCATATGCCTTGTAAATAGCCTTTTTCAGAATTCTGAAATCGGTGTCCTCCTTGACGTAAAGTCCTGTGCCGATGTTAAGCACCTGCTGACGGGGACAATATTTCACCGTGTAATGGTGAAGCCTCTGTGAAGCTGTCAGAGGATAGCATTTCATGACCGAACCGTTAATGTTTATCTCTTTCACTTGATTTACACTCCTATCATATTTTAACTCTGCGTTTAATGTTGCTTTAGCGGCATATTTATTATGATTGCTTTGCCGAATTTATAGGCGCATACTTGTTAATAAACTCATCAACCTTCGCTTCGTAGCGGTCTGTGTTTTCGTAAAGACTTGCGGCGTGTCCCGCATTTTCAACTATCATCATATCTTTTGGTGCGGCGCAGGCAACGTAGTTTTTCTCGCTCATCCATGTGGGTACAAAATCATCGTCCTTGCCGTGGATAAACAGAGTGGGTATCTTTGTGACCTTCATAGCGTCAAGGGTGGAATAATCTTGGAAGCCGTAGCCAGCCTTTTTGCGGCACATTGCGTCGTTAATGTTCATTACGGGGAAAGGGGGCAGATGGTAATCTCTCTTTAAAATGTGTGCGAAAACGTCATAGGGTGATGTAAATGCGCAGTCCGCAACAATAGCCTTGACATTCTCGGGAATGTCGGTAAAGCCCGAAGTCATAAGCACAGTCGCACCGCCCATGGAAACGCCGAACAGAATAATTTTCTTATCCTCTCCGAAACGTGAAACGGCGTACTTTATCCATTCAAGGCAGTCAAAACGGTCAAGAATACCAAAGCCTATGTACTTGCCCTCACTCTTGCCGTGTGCCCTGTTGTCAACGATAAGGCAGTCTGCGCCCTTTTCCAGGAAGAATTTGCAGATAGAAGGGCAGTCGTTCATACCCATGCTTGTATAGCCGTGAAAACCGATAACAATAGTGTCCGACGGTTCATCTGCGGGGAAATAATCGCCGTGGAGAGTGAGATCGTCCCTTGATTTTATGGTGATATGCTCGGAAGTGCGTTCAAGCAGCCATTCCTTTCGGGGACGGATTATCTTGCGGTATTCCTCCCATTTTGCCATATCCGCCATTTCGTCAAGATTTACACGAACTTGATCCTGACGGGGGATAACTCTGTTAAAAAGCGTAAGTGCGCCCGCTGTCGCACCTGCCGCGCCCAGCAGAGCGACACCGCCCACTATTGCGGCAATTGATGTGCCATTCATAAAAATCTGCTCCCTTCCATAATTTTCGACCGACAGTCGAAACTCTCTGTTTTCATAATAGCATATTTTCGACCGACGGTCAAGTATTTTTTCCAAAAAATATTGTCAAATGTAAAATTTTGTGTTACAATAACATAGTGACCGAAAACAAAATCCGATTTACTGTGAAAATATCCAAAGGGTGAATTAATAATCTATGAAAACCGACAAAAAAGAACTTATTTTTAAAGCCACCGAGGAGCTTATCTCCGAAGCAGCCTATAACGATATAACCGTTGACGCCATTGCAAAAAAGGCGGGCATAGGCAAGGGCAGCGTCTATTACTATTTCAAGAGCAAGGACGAAATTATTTACGCCGTTGTGGAAAGAAGCTACCGCCGTGCGGTCAGGGACTTTTTTGAGAATATCCATAAACGTCCCGAAATATCGGCTCTTGAAAAGATGAAGCTGCTCTTTTACAGCATCATCAAGCAGGATTACAGCAACAATGAGAAGAATATGCTGCATAAGCTGAATCTCCACGAGGACCCCGATATCCACCATAAAATAAATGTTGCCGCCATTCAGGAGATAGCCCCCGTAGTGGAGCAGCTGATGTACGAGGGCATTGCCGAAGGTACCATACATTCCCAAACGCCAAAGGAAAGCGCAGAGGTCATTGTGGCGGTGCTGACATATTTCCTCGACAGGTCAATGTATTCCGAGGACCCGCAGGTAATGCTCAACAGAATGAAACTTATCTCCGAGGTTATGGAAACCTGTCTGAAAGCCGAAAAAGGCAGCTTTGACTACCTTTACAAGCTTAACTGAGAAATATGAAAAGCTGACGACTAAAAGTGGAAAGCTGAAAACGAAAAGTGGAAAGTGGAAAGTGAAAAGTGAAAATATTGGGAGAATACCTATAAATTAGTTTTCCCCGTGCAATACGTAACTCAGGGAACATAAAAATGAAATACCGATGAAAGCATCGGTTCCCCGAAAATTCCACTTTTCACTTTTCACTCTCCACTCTTGCGCTGTATTTGCCATTATTTGAAAGGAGAAACAGAATGAAAACTGTTGGAAAAGTAATAATCGCCGTTCTGATATGTGCGCTGGTCTTTTGCTGTATGCCCGGCAGAGATGACACTATTGCCGATATAATCGACACATTTACCTACAAGGAGATAGAATTTACCGAGCCAACAAAGGAGCAAATGCTGTCGGATTTTGACTATATGCTGGACGTTCTCAAAACAGGTATACCAAACATCTCCGAGGCGGAAAAGCTTTACGGCTATGATTTTGACGAGAAATGCGTAAAATACCGTGAAATGGCGGAGAAATGCGAAAACGGCTTTGATTTTTACGTTCTGTGCAAAGCTGTGCTTGCGGACGTCCCCAACTGCCACACATATATGGGATATGTACAGTCCAGCTATATTGCGTCACAGATGTGCTTTAATTCGGAGCACGTCCGTTTTAAGCCGAATATAGGCGGTATCGCTGACGCATGGAACAAGTATCTCGGCGAAAAGATGGAGCCGCTCTATGACAGGGACAACTCCGCACTTTTCCTTTACTGCGACGGTCACTATATGAACATCGAATATGAAAAGCCCGAGCTGCGGGAAAAGGTCGGTCAGGAAATACTTGAAATTAACGGCAGACCCGTTTCCGAATTTGTGAACGAGCACCTGTTTTATTCAAAGCTTAACTACGATTTCAAGAACGAGATCCCCTACCGTGACAATGTTTTCTTTAGTTTGACAGACGGCGAGGAGGTGGACGCTCTCGTTCTCTGCGATGACGGCACCACCAAGAATATCAAGCTTTATTACAGCCTTGAACGTGAAATTGCCTTCAACGAAGCGGCCTCCTACTCAGTTCTCACCGATTTCGATTTTGAAGAAGCCATGCAGGAAGTTGACGAGGAATCCTACACCCTGATCTACACCGAAGAAACAGACACGCTTTATGCCGAATTCACAAGCTTCGACTATTTGGACGGCGAAAAGCTGAAGGCGGAAATAGAAAAGTATGCCGAATGCCGTCATATCATCTTTGACGTTCGTGAAAACGGCGGCGGAATAACGGGATTTTGGGAGAAAAACATTTACGCTCCCCTTTTCAAGGATAAGCTGATAATCGACAACGAGTCCTATCTGGAGCTTAACAAATACAACTGCAACCCCTTCGGCGACCTGTTTGAAACACTTTATTATTCCCATGAAAAGCTGTCCCCCGCCGAGCTTCCCTTTGAAACGGACAGCGCATACAGCTGGTACAAATTCAGCGAATATAATGAATATGACGGAGAATATGACGGCGAAACAGCTGTTGAGGACAGGGATATTTACATTCTTTCAGGACGAAACTCCGCATCGCTCACCGACGAATTTATCTACTATTTCAGCAAAAACGGACTTGCGACCATAGTCGGCGAAAACACCAAGGGCGAGGGTATCGCACCCACCTTTATGTGTCAGGTAATGCCCGAAACGGGGCTGGTGTTCAACTATTCCCCCTTTATTGCCTTTAATGCGGACGGAAAGGACAACTCCGTTTACTGCTCCGCTCCCGATATTTACGTAACTCTCACCCGTGACGACTATGTTATCAACCGCAAGCTGCGTATGGAGGGCAAGGACACTCTCGAATATGAAAACCGCCTTTTGTGGGACACGGAGCTGAAATATGTTCTGGACAAAATTGCGGCAGATGTTGATGATATGCCCGCTGTGGCGGCGTAAATCTACCATTGAAAAGGAACAGAAATATTATGCAGAATGATTTCAAATTCAAAGTAAATTTAGGCGGAATGATAGATATCCTGTCAAACCACCTTTACAGCAGCCCCGATGTTTTCGTCCGTGAGCTTATGCAAAACGGCGTTGACGCTATTTCCGCAAGACAGACAGCGGACAAGGATTTCCCCGAAAACGGCGGACTTATTACCGTGGAGATCGACGAGGGGAAAACCATTCGCTTTACCGATAACGGCACGGGTTTGACCGAGGAGGAGATACACCGTTTTCTGGCTGTTATCGGACAATCGTCCAAGCGTGACATTGAGGAAGGTATGATAAACGCCGACTATATCGGACGGTTCGGCATAGGTCTGCTGTCCTGCTTTATGGTAACGGACGAGATACTTATACGAACCCGCTCCTTCCGTCAGCCGGACAACTGCATTGAGTGGCACGGCCGTCCCGACGGTACATACACTATCCGACCCGCTCTCAGAGAATGTGAAATAGGCACGGAAATTGTCATAAAGGCAAAGCAGGGCGCAGAGGACTATTTCACCGAGGAACGTGTCAGCGAGCTTATACTCTATTACGGTCTGCCCCTTCCCTTCCCTGTTTGCATTAAAAAGGGGGACAAGCTCACACGGATAAACACTCTCCCCACCGTTTCGGGCAGCACAAGGGAAAGCGTTATGCAGCTGGGAACGGCGCTTTTCGGGGAAAGCTTCATCGACTTTATCCCGCTGGAATCAAAGTCGGGACTGTTCAGCGGGGCGGCGTATATCCTGCCATATTCCGTGGCGGCAACTGCCGAGCAGAAGCACCGTATCTATCTGAAAAGCATGCTCCTTACCGAGGACGGCAAGTCCATTCTGCCGAAATGGGCGTTTTTCGTCCGCTGCTTTTTTAATACGGCAAAGCTGCGTCCAACGGCGTCCCGTGAGGATTTTTACGATGACGATAATCTGAAAACCGCAAGAAAAGAGCTGGGGGAATGTATCAGCAAATATCTTATGCGAATTTCAAGGACAAATCCCCCGCTTTTAAAACGCATAGTGACCGTCCACAGCCTTGCGGTAAAATCCATTGCCGCCGAGGACGACGAGCTTTTCAACGTTTTCATGCCGCACCTGACATTTGAAACCTCTCTGGGCGAAATGACGGGCAGCGAGATACGCAGCTTTTCGGGACGGATAAGCTATACCCCCGAGCTGGACAGATTCCGTCAGCTTTCGTCTATTTTCAGGGCGCAGGGCGAATTGCTTGTAAATGCGGGATATGTCTACGACGCTTCACTTATACGCAAGCTTTCCGAGAAAAACGCCTTTGCGGATATCAAGGAAGTTGAGGACAGCGACATTGAAGGTATTCTCTCAGACCCCGACGGTGTTGACCGAGAAACAGTCAGACGCTTTGAACAGGCGGCAAATGATGCCGTTTCCGACGGGGAAATTTTCTGCGCACTGAAAAGCTTCTCCCCCGAACAGCTGCCTGCCCTGTTTGTTACCGATGAAAATGCACGTATCCTTCGGGATATAAAGCGTTCAAAGGCGGCAGGGCTTGACATTTTTTCGGAGATGCTGGACGCATTCAGCGAGGAATTTGAGGGGCTGGGACACTCGACCTTGTATTTCAACGCAAACAATCCCTTGGTGAAAAAGCTTATCTCCACCGACCGTGAGGAAAAGCTGAAGGCGGCGGCTGCGGTGCTGTATGTTCAGTCCCTTTTGTCGGGAGGGCACCCCGTCAAGGCGAAGGAGATGGAGCTGCTTAATAATGGGCTTTTAATGCTGTTGGATTAAAAGTGTTGAATGTTGAGTGTTAAGTGTTGAGTGTTTAATTTAAGTAAAGAGTTAATAGCTCCAAATTCCACATTAAATTCAACTCTCAACTTTCAACACTCAACACTAACAAAACCATTGACATTTGCCGTATTATGGTTTATAATTAATACTAAACACCCATTAATCACGGGAATCTCTCGGCGTAAAAATCCATATATGCAAGATTTTTACGCCGATTTCTTCTCCGTGATTTAAATGGTGTTTATTATAAGTAAATGCCGTGATAAATCGGCATGTGTAATCGTATACATAATTTATGGAGGAAAAAATCTATGAAGCTCAGACTGAAAAAAGCGGCAGCTCTGGCGACTGCCGTAATTATGAGTGTCTTTTCCCTGACAGGCTGTAAGTCGGACAGCGGCGACAGCGGGGAAACGTCTGCCGAAGCGACGGAAACCACCGCTGCGGAAATACAGTCGGCAGACCTCGGCTATGTAAACCCCGACTGGACATACGGTCAGGTGTTTATGGGCGGCGGCGGATTTGTAACGGGACTTATCTCCTGCCCCACCGAAAAGAACCTGTTCTTCGCAAGAACGGACGTTGGCGGCGCATACCGCTGGAATGAGGAGGAAAAACGCTGGAAATGCCTTTCCTACAACATCAGCGAGCCTGACAGAGGACTGCTTTCCATTGACGGTCTGGCAGTTGACCCCTCATCTCCCAACAACGTTTATATGCTGGCAGGCTGTGCATATTTCAGCGGCGGAAAGACGGCTATTCTCGTTTCCCACGACTATGGCGACAGCTTCACTCAGGTGGAAGTGACCAATCTTATCACCGCCCACGGAAACGGCATGGGCAGACAGAACGGCGAACGTATCGCAGTTGACCCCAACAACGGCAAGAACATTCTGGTCGGCGGAAGAACAGGCGGCGTTATCCGCTCCACCGACGGCGGTATGACATGGGCAGCTGTTGATTTCCCCGTTAATACTACGGGAAATTCTAACGGCGTATGCTCCATAGTTTACGACAACAAGACCGCAGATACCGTTTATGCGGCTATCTCGGAGGATTCCAAGAAAACAAACAACATCTTCGTTTCCAAGGACGGCGGCGTTACGTGGGCTGAGCTCCCCGACAAGATGCCCAAGGGAAAGTATATGCCCATGCGAATGAAGATGAACAGCGAGGGCAAGCTGCTTATCACCGCCGCAAATGCGGAGGGCCCCTGGAATCCCGGCTTCGGCGGACTGTACATCTACGACCCGTCCACCGAGAAAATGTCCGACATTACCCCGAAGGACAATCCTATTGCCGATGTTGTGGTTCACCCCGATGACCCCAACAAAATGGTATCCTGCACTATCAACAGATGGGAACAGCAGGCAAACGGCGCTTACGGCGATGATTTCTATTTCACCACCGACGGCGGCAAGACATGGACAAGCCTTCTCAACGATATGGGAACCATGCAGATGGACAACAACGGCTGCGAATGGATAACAAACTACGCTATCCACTGGTGCGGCTCGCTGCTTCTCGACCCCTACAACCCCGACAGGCTTATGGTGACCTCGGGTAACGGCGTTTTTGCCTGCGACAATATCTGGGACGACGCACCCAAGTTCTATTTCAACGCTTACGGCATTGAGGAAACTGTTCCTCTGGACGCTGTCAGCGTTAAGGGCGGAAATCTTGTTACCGCTATCGGTGACTATGACGGCTACGACCACAGCGATATCTTTAAGCTGGGCAGACTCCACACCTATGCAGTAGGCACAACAACAGGCATTGACGTTGCGGGCGCAAACCACGATGTCTGGGTAAAATGCGGCAACAACGAAAAGGAACTGACTATCCTTTACAGCGAAAACGGCGGTGACAGCTGGTCTAAGGTGAAGAATTCCCCCGAAGAGGGCAAAATCCCCACAGGCGGAAAAATATGCGTAACAGCTGACGGCGGCACTATTATTTACAGCCCCGAAAACCTCCATTCCACATACTACACCACCGACAGAGGCGAAACATGGGCTAAGTGCGAGGGCATTATGGGCAATCTGAGCGTAAGAGGAGATTCCGTAAATCCCGATTATGTTTACGCAAGCGGAAAAGGCTCCTTCTTTGTCAGCACAGACGGCGGAAAGACCTTCAAGCAGACAGTAAACGGTATGGGCGATCACAGCAGATTTGCCGTTTGCGCCGATATTGAAGGCATGGTATACAGCACCATTAACGGTCTGAACGTTTCCACAGACCACGGCAGCACATTCACAAGAATTGACACGGTAAAGCTTTGTGACGCAGTAGGCGTTGGCATCGGCAAGACCGAAAGCGACCCTTACGTTATCTACATCTGGGGCGTTCCCGTTACCGAGGAGGGTACAGACAGAAACCTCTGGATGTCCGAGGACGAGGGCAAGACTTGGGTAAGAGTCAACGACGATCAGCATATGTTCGGCGGTCCCGGCAACGGTGATTTCGTTATCGGTGATATGAATGTTTACGGCAGATGCTATATGTCCACGGTAGGTCTGGGACTGGCGTACTGCGATAAAACGGACAAATCTTAAAAAGTGGAAAGTGGAATGTGGAATTTTTCAGTTAATTGATAAAGCTCCCGTCCCGCAGATATGCACTTTTCGGTGTTCGAGAAATTTGAAGATTTCGCTCGTCATATTTTTGGCGGGCGAAATTTTTTGTTGAAATCTGCCTTTTTATGTGGTATAATGACATAATGAAGATTTTTTCGGACATTTGGGAAAGGTGATATTATGCTGATTCTGCAATATGCAAAAACACAGATAATGGCATTGCTGGTACTGATTTATGTGGGGATATTATACATAATCGAAGGCGAACGGCTGAACAAGCTGATGAAAAAGTCCAACTGCAACCCGTTTTACAGCGCATTGTATATCGTTTCGGAAATAGCTGTGCTGTTTGACGGCATTACCGCCTGTACGGTAAATTTCCTTGATACCGTACCGAGGACGGTAAATCTCCTGCTGCATCTGGGAATGTTTTTGTCCTACGAATTATATGTTATCCTGCTGTTTCTCTACTGGATTTCGGTAACGGTGGGACTCAGGAAGGACAAGCCGGCAAGGGTCGCATATATTCTGCCGGGTATCGTTTCGGCGGTGCTGACTGTATTTTTCCTGCCCAATGTGGAATTTATAACAGGCAGATACACTAACTATTCTATGGGAAATTCGGTCTATGTCTGCTTTGCAACAGTCGCTGTCTACTGTATACTGACTGTCGGTATCATCATCACAAAGCACAGATATATACCGAAGAGAAAGAAGATAAATATCTACACATCGCTGGTGCTTATAGTTGGGGTAATGATTGTGCAGCTGATGTTCCCCGAATCCTTAGTGACCTGCGTTGCCGCAGTTATGGCGACACTCAGCATCTATCTGAATATGGAAAACCCGTCTATTATCGAGCTTCAGCATTATCACAATGAAATGGTAATGGGCTTTGCCACACTTGTTGAAAATAAGGACGACAGCACAGGCGGACATATCAGGCGTTCCTCCGCATACGCCTGTCTTATTGCCGAAAAGCTGAGAAATGACGAACGGTACAAAAATCTCATAACAAAGGATTTTCTCAATAATCTGGGACAGTCCGCACCTATGCACGACATAGGCAAGATAGGGATCCCCGATGCTGTCCTGCAAAAGCCCGGGAAGCTGACCGACGAGGAGTATGCAACCATGAAGCAGCACCCAATTATCGGCGGAAAGATAATCAAGGACACCTTCGGGCATCTTTACAATGACGATTACGAAAGCATGGCATTTCAGGTGGCAAGGCATCATCACGAAAAATGGAACGGCAAGGGCTATCCCGACGGACTCAGCGGGACGGATATACCCCTTTCTGCCCGTATAATGGCGGTTGCGGACGTGTTCGACGCTGTTTCCGCAAAACGCTGCTACCGTGACGCAATGCCCCTTGAACAATGCTATGATATTATCCTAAAAGGACGGGGAAAGGATTTTGACCCCGATATTGTAGACATCTTTCTGGCAAATAAGGACAAGGTGGAGGAGATCTATCGAAGCGAACAGCAGAGATGTTAGTAATTAGTGTTGAGTGATAAGTGTTGAGTGTTAAGTGATAAGTGTTGAATTAAGGAAATACACATAGATACTTCACTCAGGTAACAAGAAAAGTAGAAATGTCGATTTATTTAGTTGTTCCTTATTGTATGTATTTCTACCCGCCTACGGCGGGTAGAAATACATACACTCAACACTCAACACTCAACACTCAACACTCAACACTCAACGCTTATCATTATTTTTCGCTTTTCTCTTGTAAAACAGGTATAAATATGTTATAATGAATATATATGACAATGCAAGGAGGACAGCCCCCGATGCTGTATGCGGATAGATTAACAAAAGAACTGAAAAACGTCCTGAAACGGCTGGGAATGAAGATAGTTTCCAGAAACGGCGACGTCTTTGAACTAACCGACAATCACGTCACATTTAAGGCGGATATGTCGGGTTACCGTGATTTCGAGGCCATTTCGTCGGACGAAATTGAACGCATAGTTGTACGCCTTCAAAAAGAAGCCGAGGCGGAATCAAGAATGGTGTCCTTTACCAACGGTCAGGCATTTCTCAGATATATCCTGCTGCCCGAGGAGGAGGTCAACGAGCATATGGTAAGTGCGGATTTTGCCGCAGGACTGAAAAAGGTAGTGGTCTGCACCGTTGACGATATGCACATAAAGCTGTTTGACGAGAAATATCTGCAAAGATGGGCAGTACCGAAGGAAGTGGCAGTTTCCGCCGCCGACAAGAATATGTGCAGACTTATGGACAGCTGCGAATTCATCGAAACAGGGCTTAGAAGCGACCTGAAAGCCGTTGAGGTGGAGCCGAAATATCCCGTGTTTACAGCGGCATTTATGGCGTGCAACAATTTCCGTTCCAAAATGTCTAAGCTGCTGGGCGAAAGATACATAGTTCTGGCACCCTCATCATCTTCTGTCATCGCCCTTGAAAATCTCACAAGGGACATCGCAGACGAAATAGGCAGGGCTGTCGTAAAGGAATATAACACTGCGGAACGTCCCCTGACAACGGCTGCTTTGGTATTCGACAGATCGGGCATTACAGAAGCAGGAAAATTCACCCCCGAAAGGAGCTTAACAAAATGAGCGGTAAAAAGAAAAACAGTTATCCCGTAAAGGAAAAAAGCCTTGGAAAAAGAATACTCGTTATCATAATGTGTGCGGCAATGGTGCTGGGATTCATTGCTCTGCCGCTGTTTTCCGTGTTTGCGTCCGCCGAGAAGGACGAAAGCACTATTATTGTGGAATCCTTTGAAAAGGGTCAGCTGCAGTCCGCTATCGACGAGGCAAGGGGAAGCGTTGACTTCAACAACATCAAGCGTCTTGCGGTTATGAGCGGAACTCTCGCTTCCAACGACTACGCCGCTATTTTAGGTCTGCCCAATCTGGAATTTATCGAGCTTTCAGGATGTGAAGCGGAGAACGGCGTTTTTTCCGACAATGCCATTCAGGGCAGAAACAATCTGACATATATCAGTCTGCCGAAAAATACCGTGGAAATAGGCAGAGCTGCACTTGCAAACAACAAGCGTCTGGCTAAGATAGATATGCCCGACTGCGTTGAGCGTATACTTGACTATGCCTTTGAAAACTGCGAGGGTCTGACCGATATTACCCTTCCTCTGGGACTGAAAACTCTTTCCCCCGGCGTGTTCAACAACTGCCGCTCCCTGACCTCTATTGACCTTCCTTTGGGACTCAAGGCTATCCCCGACAACTGCTTCACTCGCTGCTACGGACTTACCGACCTGCATATCCCTCCGACGGTAGATATTATCGGTATGAACGCTTTCGCCGACTGTGACAGCCTGAAGGGGATATATTTTTACTCGGAAATAGCTCCCACACCCGGCGGCGGAATGTTCCCGCAAAACGGCAGACCCACCGTCCACGCCGTACCCGACGCTATCGGCTTTGACGACGGCGAATGGACAAAGGCTCCCGTTGAATATGACGTTGACCCCGACGCACCCTACTATTATCGTGAAACGGACGAACCCACATCTACCGAGGAGCCCGCACCCTCCGAAACCGCTCCCGCCGACGATACCGACAAGGCAGAAGCGGAGGAAACTAAGGCTGAAACAGAATCTGCCGTTTCCGAAAATACCGAAAAGACCGAAACCGAAGCCGCTCCCGCCAACGCCGAACCTCAGTCAAACGGCGGAATATCAGCGGGAACTCTGGTGCTGATAATCGTCATTGTTGTGCTTCTTGCATCGGGCGTATCGGCGGCTGTTACAATTTTGATAATCAAGAAAAATAAGAAGGATTGACCGAAAGGAATTCCAATATGGATAACAGAACTCAGCTTCTTACGGATAACATTGAAAAGGTCATCGTGGGCAAGCATCAGACTGTCACTCTGGCGGTCTGTGCGCTGCTGGCGGAGGGACACATTCTTATTGAGGACGTGCCGGGCGTCGGAAAGACACGTCTGGCGGCGGTGCTGGCAAAATCGGTAAACGGCGAATTCTCCCGAATACAGCTGACCCCCGACGTTATGCCCTCGGACATTACAGGCTTTACCATGATAGACAGGGACGGAAACTCCTCCTACTGCAAGGGTGCAGCCTTCTGTAATTTCCTGCTGGCGGACGAAATAAACCGTGCCTCGCCTAAGTCACAGTCAAGCCTTCTGGAGGTCATGGAGGAGCGTCAGATAAGTATTGACGGCGTTACCCACACTCTTCCCAGACCCTTTATGACCATTGCAACACAGAACCCCGTGGAAACCTACGGCACCTATCATCTCCCCGAAGCGCAGATGGACAGATTTTTGATGAAGCTGTCCATGGGCTATCCCACCGTGGAGGACGAGCTTTCCATTCTGGCAAGAAGCGAAAGGGAGATAACCGAAAAGACCGTTGATGCCGTGCTGACTGCGGAGGACATCTGCGATATGCAGGACAAGGTGCGAAACGGCGTTACCGTGTCGGAAAATGTGAGAAAATATATCATCGGCATATGCGCAGCCACACGCTCCACCGACCTTATCAGGCTGGGTGTCAGTCCGAGAGGTACCATTGCGCTTTTCAGAACGGCAAAGGCGGCTGCATATATTAACGGCAGAGATTTCGTCACACCCGACGATGTTAAGGCGGTAGCAGTCCCCGTGCTGGCTCACAGACTTATCCTTTCACCCAAGGGCAAGGCGCAGTTTGCGTCACAAGAAGAAGCTATGGCGGCATTGGCGGGGAAGGTCCTTGTGCCAAGCGTTTAATCGGAATGTGAAGAGTGAAAAGTGGAAAGTGAAATTATTTGGAAATTGCGGGTTTTATCGGGAACTCTGTTATTTACGGCACCGTCGATATTTCCGAGTGGGTGCTGCCGCTAAAAATTCCACTTTTCACTTTCCACTTTCCACATTTGGCAACTGCTAAAATTGGAGATATTATGAAGAAAAACATAAAAAGGATTTTGGGGTATCTGACTGCTGTTTTGCTGACGGTGGTTTTTGCCCTGCTTATTGATGGAAAGATCGGCTGGTTTTTCCTTACTGTGCTTATTTGCGCCGCATTTCTGTCATGGTTTGCGGCGTTTTTTACAAGCAAAAGCATCTCAATTGAAGCGGATTCGGATAATACCATGCTGTATAAGGGCGAACGGCTGCGGCTTAAAGCGTCGGTGAAATGCCGTTTCCCATTTCCTGCGGCACTTATTTCGGTGCGTCTGGCGGAAAGCGGACGGCTTGTGTCCTGTTCCGGAACGAGCGGTGCGGTCTTTATGCCGTCACCGAAAATGACCGAAGATGGTGCGGAAAATTCCTGCATTATTGACGAGGAATATATTGCAAGTCTTTGGGGTACCGCTGCGGTAGGCATTACCGAATGTACCGTCAGTGATCTTCTGGGATTTTTTACCTTTGAGATATACAAGGAGCGTGGGCTGGGTGACTACCTTTTCAAGGTGTCCGTCTGCCCCGATATTCCCGAAATTTCCGACGAAACGGGGCTTGTCCGCTACGTTTGCGCCACCGCCTATGCCGATGACAGCGAGGAAACTAAGGAATCCCACTCCTTCTCGGGCGGCACGGCAGGCTACGAACACCGTGACTACTACCCCGGCGACCCCATAAAACGCATAAACTGGAAGCTTTCAGCCAAGCGGGACAAGCTTATGGTACGCCTTGACGACGAGATAATTTCCTCCAAGCAGGTGATAATTCTCGACTGCGTTTCCTTCTCACGAAGGGGAATGTCCCCCGAGCAGTCGGCGGCGGTGGATATGGTCTGCCAGACTGCCGCAGAAGCCATGCTGGGGATCGTCCTTGAGCTTGTGAAAACAGGCGTGGGCTGCCTTGTCAGCGTGCTTTACGGCAGGGAACGCCGCCTTTCGGAGATAGCTTCATTGGAGGAGCTGGAAAGATTTCGGACGGAGTTTTCTCATGCGGAAATGGGCGAGCCGTCCCCCGACCTTGCGGAAATGCGTATCCCCGAGGACACAGCGGCAATGGCGGGAAAGGACGCACCCGTTATACTCTTTACCGCCTGCCCCGACAGAAGCCTTGCGGAGCTTGCTGCGGCAAGAGCGTCCGTCTGCGGCGGAATAATTTGCTGTTCGGCGGACATTTCCCCCGTCGGATTTACCGAATACGGCGGATTTTCCGACCTGAGAATTATTGACAGTGAGTACGTTATCCGAAAGGGGGGCTGACGGTGACTGCCGAAAATAGCGCAAAATATTATAAATACGGCAGCTTTCGGGAATTTCTCTCCCGTGCCGTCATAGACCGTTCCCTTTCCATGGTCTATGCAATGCTTATCCAGCTTGCCATAATTGACGTTCTGGGACAGGGCTTTCTGTCGATTTATACGCTGGGTATAATCTTCGGGACAGTCTTTTTCAATATCATCTGCGACTTTACCAACCGCACAAAGCTTGTCGGAAAGCTAGTCTATGTGGTGATGATGTTTGTCGTATGGAACGTAATGGTTCGTATGGTATTCGTCAGCTTCGGGGACTATAACTATTTTATGGCGTGGTTCTTCGGGGATAATCCCAATGTGGAACGGGCGGCGGCATACACCTTCGTCTGCTGGCTGGGCTTCTGCTTTTTCATAAGCTCGGTGGTGTTTTATTTCTCGGAGGTAGCCTTCCGACGGCTTTATCTGCTGATGATCGGGCTTATTCCCTGCGTGCTTTACGTCAAGCGGGAGCAGGATCTGCCTTACGTTTACATGGTGCTGCTTATCGGAACATATCTGCTGCTGACGCTTCGGGACAGATACAAAAAGCTGTCAGCGGAGGAGCGGCTGTCACTGAAAATAAGCGGCGGCGGACGGCTGTTTCTCGGTGGATTTGCGGCGGCTGCCGTTATCCTCGGGCTGATGATACCAAAATCGGAGGACACTCCCTACAAGATAGATTTCGACAAGGTAGCGGAGGACGCTGCTATTGCCGTTCAGGGCGCAATGTCATCATTTACCAGATATTCGGGAAATGCAGACTTCTATTCCTCCCTTTCCGACAAGGCAATATACTATGTGTATACAGACGAAGCCTTTTATCTGAAACGCCAGATATTCACCGACTTCAACGGCGAACGCTGGGACGCAGGGGACAGTATGCAGAATGGCATTTCCGACTGGAAAAGATACTTCTCCTCTCTCAATTACAAAGACCTCCGAGATGCCCTTCAAAAAGCCTGCGAGCTTGACCCGAAGCTTATCGAACAGTACGGCATTGGTGAAATAGCGGAAGGCGTGCGCATCTCCGACGAGGAAAAGAAGGCAATGATAGTCCCCATGATGCCTTCTCAGTGCTTTGTCAGCCCCCTGAGAACCGTAAATCTGCGGGGAAATCCCCTTTCAGACAAGATCTCACGGACAATAAACGGCGAAATGTACTGCTGGGAGGACAGCAAGCTGCAAACAGTCGACAGCTCCTATAATATCAGCTACTATTCGGAGTATTCTGCGCTGAATTGGTCCTCACTTATGGAGGGCAGCCTTCCTGCCGAGGATATGTCCGTCTGGAAAAATCTGCTCATAGAAGCGGATAACATTCTGCGAAAAAACAAGCAGAAGGAGCTTACCACAACCGTCGAGGATTTTCTGGACGAATATTACAACGCCGAAAAGATACTGAATTTCTCCGATATACAGGTTTCCGACAATATGAAGGCACTGGCGGAGGAATTGACCCGAGGAAAGATGAACGCTTACGAAAAGGCTCTGACTTTGCAGAACTATTTCATCACAAACGGCTTTGAATATGACCTGGGCTACCGTCCGCCAAAGGGAATGGACACCCCCGATTATTTCGTGTTTACAAGCAAGCGGGGCACCTGCTCCGACTTTGCCACCGCCTTCTGTCTGATGGCAAGCTCTGTGGGACTTCCCGTCAGATACGCCGAGGGCTACACCATGGAGCTATATGCGGAAAACGCCGAAAATGCACAATTTACGGGATATGTTGTCAAGGAGAAAAACGCCCACGCATTCCCCGAGGTGTACATTTCGGGCACGGGCTGGATGACCTTCGAGCCCACCGTTCCCGCACAGCAGGAAAACAGCAATGTCAGCTACAATCTGACCATAAGGCAGTATATAATACTCGGAATTTTTGTCCTGCTGGGAATTGGCACAGCACTATTTGTTGTGTTCCTGCTGCCCGGCATTTCCGAGAAGCATTTCCGCAAAAAAGTAACAGCCATTGCCCCCGAAAAGGCTGTCATTCTCATGTATAACCGTATGCTCTCACAGATCCGCCGCAGAATGAAGGCGGACACCTCCGTAATGTCCGCAGGATATGTGACAGGCTTCTGCAAACAGATACTGAACACCGATATTTCCCGCCTGCGTTCGGCGTTTGAACGTGCCTGCTTCGGCGAAAAGTCCATTTCCGAGGAGGAGCGGACAAATGCGCTGGTCTGCTATGAACAGGTAAGCGAGGCCATCGGGCATATCAAAAAGCGAAAGTGAAAGGACCCTTCAAATGAGCATTTCCGTCAATGACCTTACCGATAATGAGCTTGTCCGACTTATAAGCACAGATGAATATGACGAAAGGCTGAAAGCTCGTGCAGATGATGTCCGCCAAAGCATCTACGGAAGGGACGTGTATATCCGAGGGCTGATAGAGTTTACAAGCTTCTGCCGCCGAAACTGCCTTTACTGCGGACTTCGCCGTGAAAATCACCGTGAACGCTACCGTCTGACTGATGACCAAATTATGGAGTGCTGCGAAACGGGCTATTCTCTGGGATTTCGCACATTTGTCCTGCAAGGCGGCGAGGACGCTTTTTTCGACGACCTGCACATTTGTCGGATAGTCAGCGGTATCAAGGAACGTTTTCCCGACTGCGCCGTTACCCTGTCCATAGGCGAAAAGCCGAGGGAAAGCTATCTTGCATACAAAAAAGCGGGCGCAGACAGATACCTTCTCCGCCACGAAACCGCCGATTTTGCCCATTACGGGAAACTTCACCCGTCGGAAATGAGCCTTAAAAACCGTATGCGCTGTCTGTTTGACCTGAAAGAGCTGGGTTATCAGACGGGGGCGGGCTTTATGGTGGGTTCGCCGTTCCAGACAGCGGAAAGCATTGTAAGCGACCTGCGGTTTATGCAGAAGCTGCAGCCCGAAATGATAGGCATCGGACCCTTTATCCCCGCCGAAGGAACGCCTTTTTCGGGATATCCTGCGGGGGAATTGTCCCTGACGCTTAGGCTTATTTCCATAATACGGCTGATGTTCCCGAATGCCCTCATACCGTCCACCACCGCCCTCGGCACTATCCACCCGAAGGGACGTGAAATGGGGCTTGCGGCAGGTGCAAACGTAGTTATGCCGAATCTTTCCCCAACCTCCGTAAGAAGGCTTTATTCCATCTACGACAACAAGATATGCACGGGAGATGAAGCCGCCGAATGCCGATGCTGCCTTGAAAACCGTGTGGCGGCTGCGGGGTATCGAATTGTTACCGACCGTGGAGATATCAAAAATACGAATTACTAATTTTCTATCAGCATATGGGCTATTTTGCAAACATGTTTCTGTTATTGGTATTTGATAATTTACATTTTCCTGTTGCACGTTCTTTTCTCTCAACCGCTTTTGTGACCTTTGTAGCTGTGTGGCTCTCCCGCAGAGGGGGAACCTATATGGGCGGGGGACACAACAAACCCTAACGCAAAGCAGGGAGTTTCCCCCGCCCCTAACGGTTCCCCCTAATTATTCCACTAGGAAGAATTTGCACTCACCCTTCCCTTTCACCCCACCCTCTTTACCCTGCTTTACATTTTGGAGGGATTTGTTAAATTAATGTTCTTTGGGGAGTTTGAGCCTGCTTTTGAGCGTTTATCCTTACTTTTGCGAGGCTTGGCGGTTTGTTCGGTGGCTCTTGATAAAAATTAAGAAAAAACTTGCGTATATGGTTTTTTACGCCGGGAGATTTCCGTGATTAATGGTTGTTTGGTATAACGCAGATTTTGATTTCTGATTTTGTCTGCATTTTTATTGGTTATAAGTATGAAAAAGCCCCCACAAGCTGCTGCCTGAGGGGGCGTCTTATTGGGCTTTTAATTATTTCTCTGCAAATTTCTCAAACTTATATCTCTTAACAGCTGCGTCGTTGATAGTCAGGGAAACAGCCTCTGCCCAAGTGTCAACCATAGCGGAGAATTCCTCTTCCTTCATTTCGTAAAGGGCAGCGTTCTTGTTGGTGTCGTAATATGTTTCGTCGCTGAAAAGCTCCATTCTGTAAACCAGATAATAGTACTCGCCGTCCTCAATGATCTTGTACTCGCCGTCCTTCATAGTGTTGAAAATGGCGTCGTTTACGTTTTTGGAGGGTGAGTAGTCGCCCTTCTTAATGACCTTCTCGTTATTTACCGCTTCAACATCTTCCTCTGCATCTGCGGAAGTGTCCTCGGCAGGCTCGGTTTCTGCGGCGGTGGTTTCGGTGTTATCGGAGCTTACGGGCTCGGTTTCGGACTCGTCGGTGTCGTCGTCTGCTTCCTCGTCGGAGGTATCGTCGGTTTCTTCCTCGTCAGCTTCCGTTTTGGGAACGGTGGTTTCCTCTTCGTCCTCGTTTACGGAGGTTTCTTCCTCGGGGGAATCCTCATTTGCAGGGCTTTCGGGAACGGTCACTTCGCTTACATTGTCATCTTCGTCAAAGACAGTGACAGTGTTTCCCTCTGCGTCCTCAATAGCGATGATCTGTCCTGCACCCTCGGTGTTATCCTCCTCGGGCTCTTCGTCTGCACCCGTCAGCTCGCTCCAGTAAGCGTCATACTCGGCAATAAGAGCATCAAAGCTTTCTCCGCTCTCTGCACGTGCAAGGTAATCCTCAGCCATCTTCATGACCTCAGCCTTGCCTTCGGATTTCAGAAGATTTCCCTCTGCGTCCTTGAGGTTCAGGGCGATATACTTAACTCTTGCATAATTATCCAGCATATGTGCCTTGATATCCTCCTCGGAAACGGGGGTGATACCGTCCTCGGAATTGTAATATTTCATAAATATCTCGTCACGCTTGATGGAATTGAGGTAAATGTCACGATAGCTTTCCTTTCCTATGCCGTAGCCCTCAAACATATCGCCGTACTGCGACCACATCTGCTCCACCATATAATCGGCGTAAGATGTGCTGTACTCGTCAAGCTCCAGACCCATTTCGGTGAATTTAGCGTCAATGGCAGCCTGATTTCTGAGATTCTTCTCGGTTTCCTTTGCCATCCAGTCCTTAGCGGGCATTTCTTCGATGGTTGAAGAGAAAACGTCGGTGTCGGTTTCGGCTTTTTTGCTTTCTGCGTCAAAATACGCATTCATAGCGTGATAGATGTATATACCTGCTCTGTACTCGGTATCGCCCGACTTTGCGCCCCATGAAGTATCGGAGCAGCCTGTGCAGCTCAGGGCAACAGCAAGGGCTGCGGCACCTGCCAGAATTTTTTTAGCTTTAAACATTCGGATATTCCTCCAAAAATAATTTCAATAAGTAATGCGGGGACAGCCTGCCCTTACGCATACAGATTATTATAACACACAAACCGTCCGATGTCTAGTATTTTCGCAGTTTTTCATCTGTTTTTCACAAACATAAGGATTTTGTTTGGCGGATTTGATACATTTATTACTATTACCGTTGCAAATGTGGAAAGCGGAGTTGTTAGTGTTAAGTGTTGAGAGTTGAGTGATGAATGTTGAGTGTTGAGTTAAATGTGAAAAGTGGAAAGTGGAATTTTTTTAGTGTTTAGTGTTGAGAGTTGAGTGTTGAATTATTTGGGCTGTTTACGAAATATTGCAGGGGCAAAAGTGCATATATGCTTTTGCCCATACAATAACGTTACTTTTACAGATTGCCAACATTCAACACTAAAAACTTCACTTTTCACTCTCCACATTAACATAAAGCTCCACTTTTCACTTTTCACATTTGGTAAACCCTTGTGCAATCTTAACAAAATCAATCATCAAGTTTATAATTATCTGTATAAATTACAAATAAACTATTGAAATCATCACAGAAAAGTTATATAATAGTAATTACCGTAGTTCATACTACAAAAAATACAGAATATCCGAAAAGGAGCGATTCAAGATGAAACATTTCAGCGTTTCCAATATACGCAATATCACCCTCGCAGGTCACGCAGGTTCGGGAAAAACTTCCCTTGCCGAAGCTCTGCTTTTCAAGGCGGGAGTTACCGACCGTCTGGGAAAGACAGCTGACGGAAACACCGTTTGCGATTTCGACCCCGAGGAGATCAAGAGAAAGGCGTCGCTGAACACCTCCGCCGCTTCCTTTGAATATAACGACATCAGAATTAATCTTCTGGACACTCCGGGACTGTTCGATTTCGCCGCAGGTATGTACGAAGGCGTTGCCGCAGCGGGTACGGTAATGATAACCGTTTCCGCAAAATCGGGCGTTAAGACCGCTACCGAAAAGGCTTACGAGCTGGCTGTTGCCGCAAAGCGTCCCAAGATGTTCGCCGTTACAAAGATCGACGACCCCGACGCTAACTTCTATAACGTCCTCACCGACCTTAAAACGGTTTTCGGTCCCACAGTATGCCCCGTTGTTGTCCCCGTTATCAAGGACAGACAGATCGTTTCCTACGTAAACCTCATTGAAATGAAGGCATACAAGTATGACGAAAAGGGCAATGCCGTTGAAACGGAAATGCCCACCGCCGAGATCTCCGAAAAGATGGAATACCGTATGGACGGTCTTATTGCCGCATTCTCCGAAGCCGTTGCCGAAACAGACGAGGCTCTCATGGAGAAATTCTTCGAGGGCGAACCCTTCACTCAGAAGGAGCTTATCCACGGTCTGCATAAGGGAATGAACGAGGGTATCATCACTCCCGTTGTCTGCTGCTCCGCATTTACGGGCGCAGGCATTGATATGCTTTTGAAGGAGATCGAGCTGCTGCTCCCCGCTCCTCAGGATAACGCACCCGTTTTCGGTACCGACACAAAGGGCGAACCCGCCGAGATCGCATACAGCGAAACAGATCCCCTTGCTGCTTACATATTCAAGACAGTTGCCGACCCGTTTGTAGGCAAAATGTCCTATATGAAGATAATCAGCGGACGCATTTACTCGGGCTGCGACTGCATCAACGCTTCTACGGGACAGCCCGAAAAGATAGGCAAGCTGTACTCCGTATGCGGCAAAAAGCAGACGGAAATTTCCGAAGCCTTTGCGGGCGACATTGTTGCGGCTGCAAAGATTGGTGCCTCCACCTGTGACACTCTCTGTGACCCGTCAAGAGTCATCGCCGCAGAAAAGACAGTTTACCCTGAGCCTTGTTACAGAATGGCTGTTAAGGCTAAATCTCAGGGCGATGAAAGCAAGATATCGGGCGGACTTGCAAAGCTCCTTGAAGAGGATAAGACCCTTTCTTATGAGAAGGATCCCTTCACCTCCGAGATGATACTTTCCGGTCTTGGCGAACAGCATCTGGAAATTGCCGCAGCTAAGCTGAAAGCAAAATTCGGCGCAGACATTCTCCTGTCCGAGCCTCAAATCGCATACAGAGAAACTATCCGCAAAAAGGTCAAGGCGGAAGGCAAATATAAGAAGCAGACAGGCGGCCACGGTCAGTACGGTCATGTTTGGATAGAATTTGAGCCCTGCGTTTCCGACGATCTCGTGTTTGAAGAAAGAGTATTCGGCGGCGCTGTTCCGAGAAACTTCTTCCCCGCTGTTGAAAAGGGACTGCAGGAGTGCGTAAAGAAGGGCGTTCTGGCAGGCTGTCCCGTTGTTGGTCTGAAGGCTATACTGGTTGACGGCTCCTACCACCCCGTTGACAGCTCGGAAATGTCCTTTAAAACAGCCGCTTCTCTTGCTTATAAAGAAGGCTTGAAGCAGGCAGACCCCACTATTCTTGAGCCCATAGGAAAGCTTATCGTTACCGCTCCCGACGATAACACGGGAGATATTATGGGCGATCTGAACAAGAGAAGGGGCAGAGTCCTCGGTATGAATCCCGTCAAGAAGGGCGTTACCGAGATAGAAGCTGACGTTCCCATGAGAGAGATGCAGTCCTTTACCATGACGCTCCGTCAGATAACCAAGGGCAAGGGCAGCTTCAAGTTCACCTTCCTCAGATATGAACAGCTCCCCGCAAACCTTGTAAGTGACGTTATTCTCAATTTGCAAAATGACTAAGGCTGCCTTTTTAGCAAATTAAACAAATTATTGTCCAAGATTTGTCAATGGATATTCACAGAAATCCATTGACAAAAGAGGCAAAATGTATTAAAATTAATGAGTAGAGCTAATTGCGCCCTTTGGTGTCTTTATGCTCGGAAAATATACATATTTCGGAGGATGACAATGAAAAAGATAATTGGGGCAATTTTTGCAGCAGCCGTTATGACCTTTGGCGGAATTGTATGCTCCGCAGCCAAGGAAGAAAAGGCTTCCTCTGCCGCTGATGCAGGTGCTACTTTTTGTTTTGATACAAATGCAGGTATTTCCAAGTGGGAGATCTTCGGTTCTGCGGAATCAGCAGGACTTACTATGGACATTTCCAATGACAGAAAGGTTTCGGGAAGTGCTCTCGTTCTCAAAGAGGATTTCACTGAATCGCTTTCCTCTAAATTCGGCGGTATAAAGGTTTCCTCCAAGCAGTTTGGAATGTCCAGCTTTGAGGGCTGCCGCTTTGAAATGGATATTTATGTTGAAGCTCCCGTTAAGGACCACGCAAATGAGCTGAAAATGTATTCCGACGGCAAGGCATGGATAGAGCAGATAGTAGATGTTGACAAACAGAGCTGGGTACACTATTCGCTGACAGTTCCCACAGGTCAGGCTAATGACTACTTTGGTCTTTCAATTCCCATTGCCGACGGTTACAGCGGCACAGTTGCATATATCGACAATCTTGCCATATATGACCCCAGCGGAGAAATGATGCTTAATGTGGGCGACTTTTCACCCGAACAGGTCAAGGCAGAAACAAAAGGCGGAAGCACCTTCGGATATGTAATGATGATAATCTTCTTTATCATTCTTATCCTCGGCGTCCTTGCGGCACTTGCATATTTCGTAATGCGCCTGATAATCAGATACAGATAATAATTCCGGAGCTGTCCGAGAAAGGGCAGCTCCGTTTTTGTTGAGTGATGAATGTTGAGTTTTGAGTGTTAAGTGTTGAGTGTTAAGTGTTGAGTTAAGGAACTGCCGGATAAATCGATATTTCTGCTTTTCCTTAACTCAACATTCATCACTCATCACTCAACACTTAACACTAAACGAAAATTGTTGTTGATTTTTGCGGAATAATGCTGTATAATGGTAGTATGACAAACACGGTTCTGCCGTGATGACAATTATTTGCAAAGGTGGTAACGAAAATGCCTCAGATATTCAAAAACAAATGGTTCATAGTGGGTGTCAGCCTTCTGGGACTTCTCTACACCGCAGGACTGCTGGCTATTGACTATGCCGTACTTTTCTATGACATTCAGTATGAAAACAAGGTAGTCTTTGCAGTGGTCTACTCCATAATCTCACTGCTTTTCGGGCTGCTGTATTTCTACACCAGAAAATCCTTTGTCACTTCGGCGGCGGCTATGTTCAATATGCTGTTCCTCTTCCCTGCCCTGCTGCTGGACTGGGGAAACTGGCCGCTTCTTATCCCCGCCATAATCGTGACGCTGTTTGCATTTTTCGCCTGCGGAATGGGCGATACGGCAAAAACCATCTTCGGTACCATCTTCCTGCTGATGTACATAATCGGCGGAGTGGCGTTCTTCCTTATCGTCAACATCTTTAACACAAAGACCATTGACACGGTAGTGGAGGAACAGGTTTCCCCCGACGGACAGTACAGATACATTCTCGTAGATGTCCAAAATCAGGCAAACGGCAAAATGATAGTTTACGTCGAGCCCAACACCCTTGACAAGGAGATCGGCGGCTTCTTAAAGCTCCGTGCCACAGGCTATCAGGATATGGTAAAGCAGGTCAACAGGCAGAGCGGCAAGGACGAGATACACCTTGACTGTCAGTGGGTAGGTGACAGCACACTTTACATCAACGGCGAGCATTACGCCTTTGAAATTGGAGATTGGCAGTTTGACTTTTGATCAGTGTTAAGTGTTGAGTGTTAAGTGTTGAGTTATAATGCGAAAAGTGGAATTTTCCCAAATATGCCCTCGCAAATTGCGGGGGCACTTTTTTAATTAGTAATAATCAAATACTAATTTAATGGGTGTTCCCCCGCCTTCGGCGGGGGAACACCCATTATACTAATAGTTCATCAACATATAGACAAATAACAAAATAATCTATATCATTATTCTGTTTGCCAATAAACAGCCTCTTTGACAGTTTTCTTAGCTATTTACCCATAGTAATTCAATTATTTCCGTTTCACCAAAATGTAAAGCAGGGTAAAGAGGGTGGGGTGAAAGGGAAGGGGTTTGCAAAGGGGGAACCGTTAGGGGCGGGGGAAACTCCCTGCTTTGCGTTAGGGTTTGTTGTGTCCCCCGCCCATATAGGTTCCCCCTTTGCGGGAGAGCCACAAAAGAAACAACGGTCACAAAGAATTGAAGAGAATAAAAAGCAGACCGGGAAACAGCAAACTTTCCATACTCACCAAAGGAATACACTTGCAAAATAGTCTATATGTTGATAGAAGATTAGTATTAATCAGTATTTCCATAATTCAACACTCAACACTCAACATTAAATGTAGTAGATAAATCTCTTGCTGAATTTCTTGTTGAAAAGATACGCCGCCGTTACCGATAAAAGCGCATAGAACATACACAGCAGATGAAGGTCGAAGGAAGGCAGACGTGCCTCAATTACCACTGTTCTTGCATAGGTTATGAAGCAGTACACGGGGTTCAGGTAGAAAAGCTTCTGCATGGTTTCGGGGAATATGCTCACATAATAAAATGGCGCACTCAAATAGTGGAGAATATTTGTAAAAATGGTGTAGATATACTGCGTGTCCTTGAAAAAGAGGGACAGTCCCGAAAGAATGTAGCCTATCCCCATATTCATAATAAACATAAGCGTGGTCGGGAAAACCAGCCCGATACAGTATGGCGTTATCCGAACGTCAGAAAACAGGAGCACAGCAAAATATATCGCCTCGGCAAAGGCAAAGTTTATCAGGCATGCCGTTGCCTTGGACAGAAAAAATGTCAGCTTAGGCACGTTTATCTTTGAGATTATCCCCGCATTCTGCCGAAGGGTGAACATCTCCTGCATGGTGGAGTCGTTGAAGAAATTGAAAAAGGTGGTTCCCGTCATCAGGTAAATAACATAGCTTGTATCACGCCCGAAAAGCCTTGAAAATACCAGATACTGCACCAGCATGACCGCAAAGGGCGACATCAGGCTCCACAGAACGCCGAAAAACGTCCCCTTGTACCTTGCCTTGAAATCCCGCTTTATAAGCTGCTCCATAAGATAACCGTATCTGTCCGCCAGCTGCATAAGCTTGGAACGGTGCTTTTTTTCGGGAATATCCTGTGCAGGCTGCTCAACAGGTTCGGGAGGGGCTTCTTCCTCGGGAATTATTTCGGGTGGTTCTGGGGCAGTCTGCGGCGGTTCTTCCTCGGGGAGCTTCTCCTGCGGCACCGTCTGCTCGGGCTGCTGTCTGCTGCGGATAAGCTCGTCCTGCCTGGCATATTCTTTTAAAATATCCTCTATGGTATAGAGCTTTAGCATACGAACAATATCCTTTCATCGGGAAATCAAAAACCTTATGCAGCTTCTCAGCGTATTGTCAGCCCGCAAAAGCCGTTTGAAACGAACGTCCGACAAAGCCGCCGTTCCGCAAAACCAAATAAGACTTTTGGCGGGCATGCCTCTATGCAGCAGCCTTCTTGCCGCCGAACAGAAAAGCGTCTGCCGAAAAAGCTCCTCCGCTCCCACTTTTTCCGAAACGGGCAGGAGATAGCAGTCCGAGCTGTCGTCGCAGAACATCACCTCGGAGAAAGCCGCCGCCTGTTGGGGTGTGGGGTTTGTCATAAAGGGGACAATGCTTTTTTGTGCGGTTTTCACCAACTTGTCCTCGGACAGCTTCATAAGCTCTGCGGCATTTTCACGGCAGTATTTCTCAATATCTCGGGAAATGGCTTCACAAAGAGCGTACTCCCCTTCCCCCACTGAATTTCCCGAAAAAACAGGTTCTATCCCGCCTTCGGTGTATTCATATCCCACGGTCATAGGGTGGGGCGCACTGAGGGCTATCTCAATAAGATTGTTACAGAATTTCGCCTTTCTCAGGACATTTTTCCCGGGAGAAAAATAAAAGCACCGACTATTCCGCCGAACCTCAGAGGGCGCTGCAAACAGCCCGAAATAATAACCGAAAACCTGTTGCTTTGCTCCCGCTGCCCTTATAAGTGTTGAGATGGACTGCTGCACCGAGCCGCACCAGCCGCTGTCCGCAATATAGATAGTGTCCTCGGAAAAAAGCCCCTCGGCGGTGAAATAGTCAATAGTCCTCTCAAATGCCTTCTTGGATTTTATATCCATTATGCTGTCAAAAACGACGCTTTCCCGAAGCTTACGGCAAAGCTCCTCCGCGTCGCTGCGAGTGAGGACGGTATCGGAGCCTTCACGGGAAATGTCCGCAAGCACGGCGGCACGTTCCTCCCCATTAAGCTGAATACGGCTGAACAAGGTGTTTTCCGTCAGCCTTGCACAGCCGTTGAGCAGTCGTTTCATTGAAGCTTCCTCATCAAGAAAATATTCCGCAGTCCTCAAAGAAAGCCTTGAACAGTATAGATACCGACATTCCATAGAAATGCCGCAGACAGCACAGACCTGCTCCGCTGCCCTTTTGAGCGTGTACCCGTCACGGGCAAGAAAATATATGCGTCGAACGCCCCTTGCCGCTGCGTCCCTCACCATGCTGACAGCATAGGCAAGTATGGCGGGAGAAAACACCTCTGCGGTGAGCTCCCGTCGGGCATTGGTCGGTTCAGCCGATAGGGATAAAGCCGTCATTTAGACTGCTCGAAAACGTAGGAAGAAGCGTGGCTAATGGTAAAGGTAAGGCTGCCGTCCTTATTGACGGTGAAGCTCTTCTGCTCCTGACGCTTTCCGTCCTTGTCCTCATAGAAAAATTTAAGCTTGTTAAGGTCATACTCCTTCAGGGAATCCGCAGAGATAGTGACCGACATTTCCAGACCGAATTCGCCCTCCTGAGCAGTCTGAACAGTGATAACGCCCGCCTTTGGGTACATATCTATCTTAATTCCCAGATCGATCTCCTTAGCGGTGGTAATGCTCTTAGGGTCGATGGACACGGTGTATTCCTTTGATTTGAACACAACAGGCTCCTTCTGCTTCTTGATAACGGACATGGCAGACCTGTCCACCCTTGCATCGTCCGAATTTATGGTAATGGTCTTGCCCGAGTCGATAGAAGCCTGCATAAGCTTTGCAGTAACCACCTTGACCTCAGACTTAGGGACATATACCACGCTGCTGGAATAGCCTGCGCCATGAGAAGGCTTCTTGGGATTGCTGTAACCCGCAGCGGAAGCGGTAGCAGCCATTGCTGTTACAATAAGGCAGCCTGTCATAGCAGCTGCAATGAGCTTTGATTTGTTCATAATGTACTCCTCCTTGTTTATCTTTTTATGTTACGGAGATGTTATTTTTAGGAAAAAGCTGATTAGTTTCGCCGTATGTGGAAACGCTCGAAAATGCTTGACTGAGAGGGTTTCCACAGACGGCAGAAACGATTTAATCAGCGTTTCCTTTGCTCTCCGACGATTTTGCTTTTGTAAATCTTCCGACAATAAACGCCGCTATTGACAGCCCGCAGATCACAGCGGGATATACTGCCGAACCGCCGAAACGTGTGAACAGTCCGCAAAGCCTTGCCAAAGCGTCCAAGATCTCGTTGTAATCGGCATAGTCCGCATAAATTATGGGTATCTGCGGCAGAATATAGAAAAGCAGCGTAAATATTGCAAAGCACGTCCGTTTTTGCCGCCCCTCGGAAAATGAGGTAAGCGTCCAGATGACCGCCGCAAAAATCAGCGAGCCGACGGACATTATCAGATGAACGGTTTGCCCGAAATACAGCTCATACTGCCAGACTCCGCCCACAAATGCAGCGGCAAGGCAGATAAGGATATTTTCCGAAAGTGAGTGTTTTTTCATTCCCCGTTCACCTCCGACATTACCGTTTCGTAGGTGCGGTAGGGAACAACACCGTTGCCGTCCATTGCCAGCAGACAGCCGTAGTACGCCACGCCGAACGCCGCAAATACCGCAGCCGCTATAAGACGCCCCCGTTTACCCTTTTTCTCGAACAATATATCCGAAACGCAGATAAACAGCTCGGGGACAGCCCCTAAAAGCGAAGGCAGAACAAACAGCACCGCAAACCTTGACAGCATGGCAAACCGAATTCCCAGTATCTCGAAAAACGCTGTCAGAAACAGGCAGTTGACAAATATGACATTCATCTCCGAACGCTTGTAAAGCCGTTCACGAAGCAGATATGCCAAGACGAACAACGCCGAAAATCCCAGCGCATAGTAAACAGGCAGCCCCGCAAGATCGGGGGTGTACTGCTCCTTGTATTTTGTGTAGAGCAGCTCAATGCCCATATTTACGGCGAATTCCGAAGCTATCAGCCCGCCCAGGACCGCCAGCCCGCCAAACAGCATAACCGTGGTGTTCCACCGTATTTTCAGCAGGAAATATATGGGAATGAGTATAATCGCAGACCAATGGAACGCCGCAGCAGCAAGTATGACGGTCACAAACCGCAGGAACTCACGGCTTTCCGCATAGCGAAGTGCAGCCATTACCAACATTCCCGCTATAAACTGCCGCAAAAAGTTCATGGAATAGAACCACGCTCCGCCCAGAATGAACGCAGCCGCAGCCACGGTAACCGAGCCCGAGTACCGCTTGATAAGCATGGTCACGCCCACGGCGCATACCGCAGAAATGACGGCGAAAAACGTCCTCAGATCGGAAACGGCAGGGCTGATGGCGTACAGCGGCATGAGAAAGCCCTTTTCATGTGCCAGCCCGAAAAGCTCCTCCTCCGACAGGTAATAGAAGCTTCTAAACAGCTCTGCATATGAGCCGTAATCGGAGCCGGTAAAGTACCGCATGGCGGAAATTGCAAATACTGCCAGCCCAAAAGCGGCAAGAAACCCGTATTCAACGCCCTTTGTGGGGCTTATCCCACGTTTGCGAAAGGGTATTTCGCAAAGGCAGCCTGCTGCAATAACAGCGGCGGGAAAGAACAGGTAGACAAGCATTTGCGGCACTCCATGACATTTCCGAATTGGGGCATAGCTATCCCCGGTTATACTTATACAAATTAATTATAGCATTATTTTACACGCAAGTCAAGAGGGTTTTTAAAATGTGGAATGTGAAAAGTGGAAAGTGGAGTTTTTAGTGTTGAATGTTAAGAGATGAGTGTTAAATTTACGTGCAAAACTGACGAAACATCGCAGAGGACGCATACCGTTCCGCAGATGCGCACAATAATTTCACTTTTCACTTTCCACTTTACACATTAAAAATGTAAACTTTCTGTGTATCTATTGCAATTCCTAGTAAATCGGTATATAATATAAGCATTGAAACCTATTTGATAAAAATGAAAGGAAAATTCAAATGGAAAAGCGTTTTGTATATGCGGATAATTCCGCAACTACCAAAATATCAAAAGAAGTCCTTGACGCTATGATGCCCTATCTGACGGAGGGCTACGGCAATCCGTCCTCCATATACAAGCTCGGCAGAGATTCAAAGCGGGCAATTGAAACCGCCCGTGAGAAATGCGCCGCCGCTCTCGGCTGTACGCCCTCTGAAATTTATTTCACAGGCGGCGGCTCCGAGTCGGATAACTGGGCACTTATCGGAACTGCCCACAAGCTTGCCCCCACAGGCAAAAAGCACATTATCACCACTGCCGTGGAGCATCACGCAATTTTGCACACCTGCGCCGCTCTTGAAAAAGAAGGCTTTGAGGTGACATATCTCCCCGTTGACAGCGAAGGAAAAATTTCCCTGACGGATCTGGAAAACGCTATCCGTCCCGACACTGCACTTGTTTCCATAATGTACGCAAACAACGAGATAGGAGTTATCAATCCCATTTCGGAAATTGGCAAGATCTGCCGTAAAAAGGGCGTTCTCTTCCACACGGACGCTGTTCAGGCGGTGGGAAATGTCCCCATAAACGTCACCGAACAGAGTATTGATATGCTGTCGCTTTCGGGGCATAAAATACATGCTCAGAAGGGCGTCGGTATCCTCTATATCCGCAGGGGAATTAACCTGCCGAACCTGATAAACGGCGGCGGACAGGAGCGTTCAAAGCGTGCGGGAACGGAGAATGTCCCCGCAATCGTGGGACTTGGCGTTGCCCTTGAAAATGCCGTTTCCGATATTCCCGGGAAGATCGAAAAGGTTTCGAAAATGCGTGACAGGCTTATTGACGGTCTGCTGAAAATCGAGCGCACACGCTTAAACGGCTCCCGCACCGACAGACTTTGCGGAAACGTGAATATTTCCGTTGAGGGCGTTGAGGGCGAATCTCTGCTGCTGTCCCTTGATTTAAAGGGCATCTGTGCATCAAGCGGCTCTGCCTGCACATCTGGCTCCCTGGACCCGTCCCACGTCCTGCTTGCACTGGGACTGCCCCACGAGGTCGCACACGGTTCTCTGAGATTGTCCATTTCCGACGAAACCACCGACGAGGATATTGACTACATTCTGGAGGTAGTTCCCGAGGTGGTGGATAGGCTTCGTTCAATGTCGCCATTGTGGGAACGTATAAAAAAGGCTGAGAAATAAGGAGGAATTTTTATGCTATATAGTGAAAAAGTAATGGATCACTTTTCCAATCCCCGAAATGTGGGAGAAATAGAAAACGCCGACGGTATCGGCGAGGTAGGCAACGCTAAGTGCGGCGATATTATGAAGATGTATCTGAAAATCGACAACGGCGTTATTACCGATGTTAAGTTCAAGACCTTCGGCTGCGGTGCTGCCATAGCAACATCGTCCATTGCAACGGAAATGGTGAAGGGTAAGACCATCAAGGACGCTTTAAAGCTGACAAACAAGGCAGTCGTGGAGGCTTTGGACGGTCTGCCGCCCGTTAAGCTTCATTGTTCCGTTCTTGCCGAGCAAGCAATGAAATCCGCACTTTCCGACTATTACCGCAGACAGGGCATTGACCCCGTTCCCATTGTTGGCGAAATAGGCGAATGTGAAGCCTGCCATTGATATCCGAAAATAACACGACCCCGCTTCAACGGAATCCCATTGAAGCGGGGTCATTATCTTACTCAAAAAATTCTTTGTTCTCCGAATCGACTTCGGAAATAACAGGCTTGCCGTTTTCATCAAGCAGGGGCGTTAATCCGCCCGCATAGCCCGACTGCACGAAAAGGTAGTTCACGCCTGTTTTCAAGTCGATAAGTACCACCTTTGCTTCATCAACAAGACCTTTGACCTCTCTGTACACGACCTTAAAGCGTTCTTTTTTTGCTTCCTTTGCCATAATTTTAACCTCCAAAAAATCCTTTATCATCGTCGATCATTTCCGTAACAACG
This sequence comes from uncultured Ruminococcus sp., assembly GCA_945877315.1. Taxonomy (GTDB): domain Bacteria; phylum Bacillota; class Clostridia; order Oscillospirales; family Ruminococcaceae; genus UMGS1889. The sequence continues at coordinate 68,742 of CAMCRP010000008.1, forward strand.
GGCTTTCCGTCCGCATTAAGCAGGGGTGTCAGCGTCGTGGAATTTCCCGCCTGAACATACAGGTAGTTCACCCCCGTTGCCCTGTCAACCAGGACAGCTTTAAGTGCGGAAGAGATACCGTCGCCCTCTTTATAGGTGGTAATGAATCGTTTCTGCTTATCCTTCATAACTGTCACCTCAAAAATTTCAGAAAAGTCCGTCTAAAATCATTTCGGCTATTTCACAAATTATATCAAGGAAAAAATCGTCTATACCGGCTAAAAATGAACGTTTCACTGCTTTATCAGACCTTTCTTACTCTTGCCTGCGCCTGTCTGATAGGACATTGTGAATATCTTATCCGTTGTGAACAGACGGACTGCAAGGAACATACAAACTGCGAAGAATATGAGCTGATATACCAGACCGCCCCAGAAAAGTGCAGTGTGTCCGAACACCAGATTGTTCATGGCGGTGTATGCGTGTGTAAAGGGGATAGCGTACATAATAAGCTTAGGAACTGTGGACATTGTGTTCAGATCAGCAAACATTGTTACGAAGAAGGGTATCATAGTCACCAGCATGATGGGCATTGTCAGAGTCTGAACGGACTTGATATCCGTTGCCATTGCGCCCAGCAGAAGGGAAATAGCAAGGGCTATCATTACCGATATGAATATCTGGATACCGAAGAGAATGTAGCTGCCTGTGGAAATGTTCATTCCCAGCTCGCCCATTGCCTCCATAGCGTTCATAACGCCGTCTGCATCAGCGGAAACCTGCTGACCGCCAACAGCCATATTCATCATTTCCTCGCCTGCGGAGCCTAACATTCCGCCAACGTAGAATACCATGCCTATCATCATAACAGCGGCGTTCAGCAGAGCGGAGATAACTGCCGCCAGCATCTTTGCACCAAGTATGGACAGACGGGAAACAGGTGTTGAGAGAAGTGTTTCAAGGGTCTTGTCTATCTTTTCGGTGGAAATTGCTGTCATTATCATCTGGGACGCCATCATTACCATAAAGAACAGAGCAATAGGCACTACCATAGACTGCATCATAAGAATTGCGCTCAGTTCTTCGGTTGCTACCTCTGCGGATTTGCCGTTCAAAACGGATATTTCCGTAGTGTTTACGGGAGCCTTAATGCGCTCTATCTCCTCGGGGGAAATGCCGTAGCTTTCAAGGAGAATGGAATCCTCAGCAGCCTTTTCAATTGCATCAATGACCTCTGTTGCGCTCATAGTCTGTGCTGTGGATATCATTCCGCCGCCTGCGACCTTGCTTACTATCTTCAATGAAGCAGGTTCCTTGTTTACCAGAACGCTGTCCGTAAAGCCTGCGGGAATGATAACAAGGTTGTCAAGCTCCAGCCTGTCAAGCTCTGCGGCATAGTCCTCGGAGGTAAGGTCTACCTGTGTTACCTCAATGTTGTCCTCCTTAAGTGAAGCAAGAATGTCGTCTACAAATGCTGTCTTATCCTGAACACAAATGGTTGCGCTGCTGATATTCTCCATAGAATCCGTAAAATTTCCAAGCATCTGACCAAGGAAGATAAACAGCAAAAGCATTGCGCCCATGCTGACAAGTGCCTGAGGAGTGATAAGCTCTCTCAGCTCTTTTTTAAGCAGATTACCGAACTTCATTTTCAATTACCACCCTTTCAAATACCTCTTCAAGGTTAGCCGCATTGTAACGCTGTTTAAGCTCCTCAATACCGCCTGTTACCATCAGCTTTCCCTTTGTGATAATGCCAACTCTGTCGGAAACATACTCAATTTCCAGCATATTGTGGGAGGACAGCAGGAAGGACATTCCCGTTTCCTTTGCAAGCTTCTTTATCATTTTGCGTATTTCCAGCGCATTGATAACATCAAGACCGGAGGTAGCCTCGTCCATAATAGCAAGCTTAGGCTCGGTCATAACCGCTCTGGAAAGGAGCAGCTTTCTTATCATACCTCTTGAATAGCTGCCTATCTTTTCGTTCAGACGATCGCCCAGACCGCATATCTGCGCCGCTCTGTCGATATATTTTTCGGCAACGTGCCTGTCGCCTGTGAAAAGTCCTGCCATAAATTCCAGATACTGCATGCCTGTCATGGTCTTGTATGCGCCCGCTTCATCGGGGAGATATGTAATGTTCTCCCTGACCTTTGAAGGCTCGCTGATAATGCTGTGTCCCGCCACAAGTGCGTCGCCGCCTGTGGGGGTGATAAGCGTGGATATCATTCGGATAGTGGTGGTTTTTCCCGCACCGTTGGGACCTATCAAGGCAAATATTTCGCCCTCGTCAACGGAGAAGCTAACGCTGTCGGCTGCAAGAACGCCTTTCTTATAGGCTTTTGAAAGCCCGTTTACTTCCAGTACCTTTCCCATAATGTTTTCCCTCTTTCGTTCATCGGGGTATCTCCCCTGTTCTTGATATAAGGATAACACAACAATTCCCAAATGTCAATAGTATTTACACAACTTTATATTTTCTTTATATTTATAAAGCCAATCTTAAAGATTTTATTGGGATTTTTAGGGATAATCGGCTACACTTTTGCTTAGGTAAATTTAATTTACTTTCAAAGTGTTAAGTGTTGAGTGTTGAGTTATTAAAGAAATGCTGAGCAGTGTACTTCCCCCGCCTTCGGCGGGTAGAAATATATATGAAGTTTGCAATAATTCAACATTTAACACTCAACACTTAACACTCAGCACTTAACACTCAACACTCAGCACTGAAAGTTGCACAATTTCCCGAAAAACTCAAACGATTTCGACATAGGCTTTTACAAAGTTTTTTCGTAATAATTTCCCGCTATTTTTTCTATTGACAAATGCGGGGTTTTGGTATACCCTATTCAAGGATATTATTTGAAAGGACATGTAAAATGAAAGAACTGACCTCGGGAAACCCCGCAAAGGTGCTGTTAAGCTTTGCGCTGCCCATATTTGTGGGAATGCTGTTTCAGCAGTTTTACGGAATGATAGATACGGTCATAGTCGGACGTCAGATTGGCGTTGACGCTATTGCCGCAGTGGGTGCCACCACATACATCTCCAACCTGATAATCGGCTTTATGTCGGGTCTGACCAACGGCTTTGCCATAATCACAGCAAAGCATTTCGGAGCGTCGGACTATGAGCGGCTAAGGCGTGCCGTGGGAGGAACTATACTGCTGGGGCTTTTGGTATCGGCAATATTTACAATTGTCAGCATGATATTTTTAAGGGATTTTCTCCGCCTGCTGAACACTCCCGAGGATATTTTTGAAACCTCGTACAGCTACATTTCCATAATCCTCACATTTATGACAACGGCTATGCTTTACAATATGGCTGCGGGCGTTCTCAGGGCGGTGGGGGACAGCCTTACGCCGCTGCTGTTTCTGATATTTTCGTCGTTTCTGAATATCGTCCTTGACCTGCTTTTTATGGCAAAGCTGGGAATGGGCGTTGAGGGTGCGGCGTATGCAACTGTCATCTCGCAGACGGTTTCGTTTATCCTCTGCTGCGTTTACATCGTGAAAAAATACCCCTTTATCCTGCCACGCTTAAACGATTTGAAAATAACCCTACAAGAGGCTTTGGAGCTGCTTTCTATGGGACTTTCCATGGCGCTTATGTTCTCCATTGTTGAGATGGGCTCCCTGGTATTGCAGAGGGCGATAAACCGTTTCGGAACGGACACTATTGCCGCACATACCGCCGCTAGAAAGCTTAGCAGTATACTTATGCTGCCATTTTCCGCCATGTCCTCGGCAAGTGCAACCTATTGCAGCCAAAATCTGGGTGCAAAAAAGACCGAACGAATCGGCAAGGGCGTGAAAAGTGCCATATTTATCGGATTTCTTTGGTCAGCGGTGGTCGTTTTCGTGGGATTTGTCCTTGCAGAGCCTATAATCAGGCTGATAACGGGCACGGACAATGAATACATTATCGGCACGGCGTCCATGTATATGCGGGTAAACACGCCGTTCTATCCCATACTTGCGGTGCTGAGTATTACCAGAAGCTCCCTGCAGGGCATCGGAAAGAAGGCTGTTCCCATATCAAGCAGTATTGTGGAGCTGATAGGAAAGGCTGTGGCTGCGTTTGTGCTGACACCTGCTTTGGGATATTTCGGAGCGATGATCTCCGAGCCTATTGTGTGGGCATTTATGACGGTCATACTTTCTATCGGCTGGATCGTCGAAATAAGAAAGCTGAATGCTTCGGCAGCTGAAAATGTTGTATTGGAGGAAAAGACAAGTGAAGCATATTAAGATAGAGAAGGTCCCCAAGTGGGTGCTGTTTATCTTTTGTCTGCTGTGTGCGGCGGGGAGTATTGTGGCGTTGGTTTTTAGGAGAAAGAAGAAAAAGCAAAAGAGATAAAAGTTTCGCCAGTCTTTTCTAAAGGCTGCGGGAGTCCAGAGGGCAGCGCCCTTTGGTCGCCTCCGCAGAGGCGAAATCTCCTAAACCAACAACCACAGCAAACTAACATAAAAACGCACAAACAATACAGTTCAAAAAAGCACCGCACACAAAAATAACAGTAAAGCATCAAACTAACGACAATCACAAATGCAAGAAAAGCCATCAAACGTGTGCGGTGCTTAGTGATTTTTTTTAAGGCGTCCACGCCTTAAAAAAAATCACACCGCCGATAGGCGGCAAAGGGTTACTCACAAACCTACCGCCAAAAACAGCGTACCAAGCGGGACAAAAACCCGTCCCCTACATTATTCCTATGCCTTTTGGGAAACCATTGAATAAATCGGCATTTCTGATTTTCTTGTTGCCTGAGTGACTTATCTATGTGGGTGTTCCCCCGCCGAAGGCGGGGGAACACCCATTAATCAGTATTTCCTTAGTTTTGTGGGTAATTTCAGCTTTTTGCTTTGAGAGTACCCATTTGCCGCCTGTCGGCGGTTGAAAAAAGTCGGCGGCGTAAACACCTTCTCCTTTTTTCGGCGCACCGCACACGTGTGTGTTTTCACGGCTTTTGTTATTTTCGTTAATTTGATGCTTTACTGTTATTTTGTGTGCGGTGCTTTTTGTATTGATTGTTTGTGCGTTTTAATGTTAGAACGCTTTGTCTGTTAGCTTAGGGGATTTCGCCCGTTGCGACGGGCGACAAGGGGCGCCGCCCCCTTGACCCCTGCAGCCTTTAGAAAAGGCTGGCGAAACTTTTATTTTTTTACTTGCTTTTTACGCTGCAATGTGCTATAATTTTTTTAATGTAAAAATTTCCATCGAAAGGACTCTTACTATGGACTTCTCAAAACTCAACTTCGGCGTCGACGGTGACAGTATCACCGCAGGCGAACAATGGTCATATCACGTTTACAAAAATCTCGGCTTTGCATCTCACTATAATGTGGGCGTTGGCAGTGCCGTATGGTACAAGCGTACATTCGAGAAAAACGGCGTTTCCGTTACGACTCAGAGCTATTCCGACCCCGATTTTGCGGGAATTTCGGGGGGCTGGGAGGATACCGACGATATGGCGGAAATGCAGATGCGTATGAATAACTGCGCCGTTGTGCATATCGAAAGATTTATCGCCGACGTAAAAAGCGGAAAAGCTCCCGTTCCCGACGTTTTCGCCTTTGCTATGGGCACTAACGACGCTTGGGAATGTATGGGCGATGCGGAAAAAGCCCTTACAGGCAAGGAGCTTGACGGCAACGAGAATATCGACCTTTTCACCGAAACGGGTGCCATGAGATGGTGTATTCAGAAGATAATGACAGAGTTCCCCCTCTGCCGTGTTTTCGTGCTGACGCCTATTCAGACCGCAACTCCCGAGCATAACGCAAAGGTGGAAAAGACTATCGAAAATATCCGTAAGATATGCGGTTCAATGTCAGTTCAGGTTGTGGACTGCTTCCACGGCTGCGGTATCTGCGAGAAGTTCGAGGTCATCGGCGGCACGGGACGCTATCTCAGGGACGGTCTGCACCCCGATGTTCCCGGTCAGACTCTTGAAGGCGCATTTGCTTCTAAGGAAATTCGCAATAATATGTTCTGATAAAAATAGTCCCCGTTGGGAAAATACTGATAAATGGGTGTTCCCCCGCCAAAGGTGGAGGAACACCCATCTGAATACATACAGGAAATCAAATTTTTATCGGTATTAGACAACGGGGACGTGTTTTACAGTGAGGCGTAATAGTCCCGCTGTTGAACTGCAAGAGCGTCACAGCGTTCATTTTCGGGGTGTCCCGCATGACCCTTTACCCAATTGAATGTCACCTTATGACGGTCAAGAAGGGGCAAAAGCTGTTCCCATAGGTCAACGTTCAGAGCGGGCTTTCCGTCGGACTTTTTCCAGCCCTTTTTCTGCCAGCTGTACACCCAGCACTTGGTAATACTGTCGCAGACATATTTGCTGTCGGTGGTGAGCAATACCTCACAGGGACGGTTCAGTGCGGACAATGCGGCAATAACGCCCATAAGCTCCATGCGGTTGTTGGTGGTTTCCTTTTCGCCGCCCGAAATCTCTTTTTCCGCATTGCCGTAACGGAGGATCGCGCCGTAACCGCCGGGACCGGGATTTCCCGAGCATGCACCGTCGGTGAATATTTCTACTATCATTTTTTGTTCCTTTCCGAATATGTGGTTTATTGAAATATCATACCACATTTTCTGAAAAAATTCAAGAGAAAATTTTCCGAAAACGCCTTGCCCCATCGTTTATAAGGAACCACTGATTAAATCAATAATTTCGTTTTTCTGTTGCCTGAGTGATGTATCAGGGTGGGTGTTCCCCCGCCTTCGGCGGGGGAACACCCATTAATCAATATTTCCTTAATTCCACTTTCCACTCTTCACTTTCCACATTGATCAAAAAAGGGAGCTGATAAAATGGAGCTTACCCAGCTAAAATATTTCTATGCCGTCGCCGAAAGTCAGCATATCACCCGAACGGCGGAGCGTCTGCATATTGCACAGCCTGCGCTGACACAGTCTATCCACCGCCTTGAAAAGGAGTTGGGTGTGCCGCTGTTTGCCTCAAAGGGACGAAATATCGTGCTGACGGAGTACGGCGAGTTTCTGAAAAACAGGCTTGCTCCCATTCTGCCCGCCCTTGACAGGATCCCCGAGGAGCTTCATGCGCTGTCAAATCCCGGATATGCCACCATTCACATTAACGTCGGGGCGGCGTCAACCCTCATCACTTCGGCGATAATCGCATATAAAAAGGAAAATCACAGCGTAAATTTCCAGCTGTTTCAGGGAAAAGACGAGCATAACTGCGACATTAGCATTTCCACAAGGCTTTCGGGACAAGCTTCGGAAAACAGCGAAAACGCCTACATTTTCACCGAGCGAATATTTATGGCAGTCCCCGCTTCAAGTCCCCATGCCGACCGTGAGGACGTTCCCCTGTCGGAATTTGCAAACGGCGAATTTGTTGCGCTGGCAGGCTCAAGGCAGTTTCGTCAGATATGCGACAAGCTTTGCATAAATGCGGGCTTTATCCCAAATGTTATCTTTGAAAGCGACAGTCCCGCCGCCGTACGAAACTTTATCGCCGCAAACATGGGCGTTGCTTTTTGGCCCGAGCATTCCTGGGGTGCTCCCGATACGGACGGCATCAAGCTGCTGCCTATCAGCGAGCCTGTCTGCCGACGGGACATTATGGCAAGCATCACCGCCCGTCCCCCTGCCGACCCGGAGGTTTTGAAATTTTTCAATTTTTTGGTGAGATATTTTGAAACATTATGATTCTTATTAGGGAACCGCTGAATAAATCGTCAATTTTATTTTTCTTATTACCTAAGTGACGTGTATAGGTGTGTGTTCCCCCGCCTTCGGCGGGAAAAGATACACTTGTATGCAGCTGTTTTTTATTTACAAATTTTTCAAAGAATATAAAGCCGATAATTTCACAAAATATTCTTGCCATCAAAAAGGGCGACCCTTTTGTCAAATCGTTTATAAAAAGCGAAATGGGAAAGGTTCGCTGCTCGGTACCGGTAAATATCTAATGCCGATACCTTAATGATGACGGCATTAAGAGGGTTTGCATCGGCAGCGGGACGTGAAAACCGTCCCCGCTGCAAATAATTTTCAACAGCATTTTGCTGAAAAGAGGTTTATTATGCTGAATAAAATCGCACTGGTACTGCTCATAATCGGCGGTCTGAACTGGGGACTTGTCGGGATATTTGAGTTTGACCTTGTGGCATGGCTGTTCGGCGGAGCAACGTCCCTTCTCAGCAGGATAGTTTATGTGCTGGTGGCGCTTTCCGCTATCTGGTGCATAGGTCTGCTTTTCAAGGACGACAGCTCGGAGTATCACAGCTATCAGCACTGATACACAGCCGCCCTTTGACCGAAAAAAGCTTCTGCGGTGTATCGATGCCGCAGAAGCTTTTTGAATTTTCGGGGGCTTGTGAGTTATTTGGATTTATTTGCTAATGCTTGTACTTCTTCTAGGGAAAGCTTAGTTAATTCGGCAATATCTTCAAAGCTCATAGTGCCCCTTTTTATTAAGCCGTTAGCAATTTCTATTGATTTTCCTTTTT
>CAMCRP010000009.1 GCA_945877315.1 uncultured Ruminococcus sp.
ATAACGTCCGCATCAAGCTTTATTTCCAGACCGCCCTCACCCTTGACCGCTCTCAGCACGTCCATAAGAGTGATGGATTTCATATTGGGGCAGATAAGATTCTTTGTCAGCGAATAGAATCTCTTATCTGGGCAGAGATATTCAAGCTGCTCCACAATGGAGATCTCGGTGCCGATAATAAAGCTCTTTGCGGTTGACTGCTCGGCAAACTTCATAATAGCGGTAGTCGAACCGATAAAGTCAGCCTGCTCGGTAACTGCGGGAACACATTCGGGGTGAACCAGCAGCAGCGCATCGGGGTGAGCCTCCTTCGCTCTTGCGGCATCATTAGCGGTAATTCTCGCATGAACAGGACAGCCGCCGTTCCAGAAAACAAACTGCTTATCGGGTATCATATCCGCAACATAGGAGCCCAGGTTCCTGTCGGGAATGAAAAGTATCTTGTCATTTTCGATCTTGCGGCAGATATCGACCGCAGAAGCGGAGGTAACGCATACATCGCATACGGTTTTCAGCGCCGCAGTCGTGTTTATGTAAGCAACAACCGTATAATCGGGGTGTTCCTTCTTAAACGCAACCACGTCCTCAACGGAAAACTGCTCTGCCATGGGACAGCCTGCTATCTCCTGTGCAAGAACGACCTTCTTTTTGGGAGAAAGTATCTTAGCCGTTTCCGCCATAAAATGAACGCCGCACATAATACAGGTATCCGCATTATCCTTCTGCGCATCTCGGGAAAGCTTGAAGGAATCGCCGTTGTAATCGGCAATCTCAATTATCTCCTTTGCAACATAGTTATGCGCAAGTATGGTAATGCCCTTTTCCTTTTTGAGCCTGAGTATTTCCTGCTGTATCTTAGAAATCATTATTATATCCCCATTTCATTAAAAAAGCAGGCAAATTAATGCCTGCTTTAATATTACCATATCTGACGAAATATGTCAACGGTTGCAGCCTACAAAAATAATAGGTTTAGCCGTCCTGATTTTCACTATTTTTACATTCCTCAGGCTCAGATTTTACATTTGAGTAAATAAGCTCGCTGTTTTCGGAGAATTTACAGGGTTCCGAATAATCCTCTGTGTTTTCGGGGAGAGATTTTTTTGTGAGAAGTGCTCTTATGGCATCTCCGCAAAGCGTGTAGATAACCGCAAACACAGGCACACCCAGAAGCATTCCAGCAAAACCGAACAATCCACCGCCGACAATTATGGAGAACATTACCCAGAAAGCGGGCAGACCTGTGGAGTCCCCCAAAATCTTGGGACCGAGCACATTTCCGTCAAACTGCTGGAGTGCAAGAATGAAGATGATAAACGGAATGAACTGCTTCGGGTCGGCAAGAAGTATGACAAGTCCTGTTGGAATAGCACCGATAAACGGTCCGAAAAACGGTATAACATTAGTCGCACCGATAATAACACTGATTAGCGTTACAAAGGGCATATCCATAAAGGTCATACCGATAAAGCAGATGATGCCGATAATAAACGAGTCCAGTATCTTTCCGCTGATAAATCCGCTGAGGGTGTTGTTGATAGTACCGCAAAGCTTGATAAACGATGCAGCCGATCTCTTCGGGAGAACAGCCACCGTAAGCCGCCTCAGCTGTGCAATAAACGTCTGCTTGCCCGCCAGCAGATAAAGTGCGACCATAAGACCCAGCAGAAAATCCTTGATGCCCATGGCAAATTTCCAGACGCCCTGAGTAAGGCTTCCCGCCATTTCCACAAGCTTTGGCTGGAGATCGTTCAAAAGCGACATTATCTTATCTTCAAAATTATTGAACTGTCCCATTAAATAATCGGACGCTTCGGGATACTTTTCAACAATACCGTTTAGCCAGTTCTGAATGGTGTCAATATACGACTTTGCGTTATTGAAAATGCTGATAATGCTGTCCACCATTTGCGGTAAAATAATGCCGATCAGTGCTGCGATTATAGCAATTACAGCAAGCATAGTAAGTGCAACGGTTGTTGCCTTTTTCAGCTTCGGGTGGGGCTTCTTCTTTTCAAACAGCTTTCCGAATGCCTTTTCGCAGCCCGTAAGTATGGGATTTGCAAGATAGGCTATCACTATTCCCCAGACAAAGGGGCTTAGTACCTTCCCCAGTGTTTTCAGAAAGCCCGATATTACGGGAAACTGCATAACAATGACGACCATCAGCAGGCAGACCGCAAAGGTCACCACGGTGTAAAAGGAAATGGTGTTGTATTTCTTGTTAAATCTAATTTTCATTATAACCTCACCTTAGTTTCAGAGGATATTCGGTTAAATGTGTAAATGCTTATCAGATATTGTCAAGTGCCTGCTTAGCGTCTGCAAGAATGTCCTCGATATTTTCCAGACCGCAGGAGAAACGGATAAGTCCGCCGTCAATTCCCGCAGCGGCAAGCTGTTCATCGGTCAGCTGACGGTGAGTTGCGGAAGCGGGGTGAAGCACGCAGGTACGTATATCCGCAACGTGAACCTCGTTGGAAGCAAGCTTTAAGCTGTCCATAAACTTGACGGCATTGTCCCTGCCGCCCTTGATAGACATGGAGATAACTCCGCTTGCGCCCTTGGGAAGATACTTCTGTGCCAGCGGGTAATACTTGTCCGATTTAAGGGACGGATAGTGCACCGACTGCACCTTGTCCGACTGCTCGAAAAATTCCGCAGCCTTCAGCGCATTCTCGCAGTATCTGTCCATTCTTACAGCAAGAGTTTCCAGACCGAGATTAAGAAGGAAAGAACTGTTTGCGGCAGGATAGCAGCCGAAATCTCTCATAAGCTGCATTCTTGCCTTAACGATATAGGGTGCAAATGCGTAATCCTTAGTGTAGACAATGCCGTGATAGCTTTCGTCAGGCTCGGTCATGGAGGGGAATTTGCCGTTTGTCCAGTCGAACTTTCCGCTGTCAACGATAACTCCGCCTACCTGTACAGCGTGACCGTCCATATATTTGCTGGTGGAATGTATAACAATATCTGCGCCGTGTTCAATGGGACGGCAAAGGCAGGGAGTTGCAAAGGTGTTGTCAACTATCAGAGGAACTCCGTTTTTATGAGCAAGGTTTGCAATTCTCTCAATATCCAGAACGGTAAGAGCGGGATTTGCAATAGTTTCACCGAAAAACAGCTTTGTATTGGGCTTGACAAGCTTCTGTATCTCCTCGTCGGGGGCGTCAAAGTCAGCGAAAATGCACTCTATCCCCAGCTTGCGGAGAGTTACGTTGAACAGATTGATAGTTCCGCCGTAAATGGACGAGGACGCAATAAAGCTGTCCCCCGCCTGACAGATATTAAGTATTGAACAAAGGGACGCTGCCTGTCCGCTGGAGGTACACATAGCAGCCACACCGCCTTCAAGAGCGGCAATTTTCTTTTCAACAACATCTGTTGTGGGATTTTCAAATCGGGAATAAATAAGGCTCTTGGTGGGGTCGTCGAATACCGCAGCAACGTCATCGGTAGAGTCGTAAACATATGTGGTAGACTGTACGATGGGCATTACTCTCGGCTCGCCGTTTTTGGGCGAATAGCCGGAATGAAGGCATTTGGTTTCAATTCTTGCGTCTTTGCTGATTTCTTTCATTGCAATGTTCCTTTCAATATCATTATTATGCAGTTAAATAGACAGTAAACATTTTTTGATAAACAAATAAGACTGTACTTATATATTATAGCACAGCCTTCAGCATATTGCAAGCAAATCTGATATATTATTGAGTAAAATCTATTTCGTAACGTGTTCCCTGTGAAAAAAGCACACCGTCTGTCAGATCAATTCGGAGAATAATAGTGTTTTCGTCCTCAAAATTGTTGTGACCGTTGTCTATCCATTCGGAAAACACCGTTCGCATTTTATCGGCAACAGCTTTGTTTTCGGGTTTTCCGAAATATCCCATATTCACTCCCCTGCCATGTGCGGAGAACCATTCTCCCGAAATTGCAACAACGGGATTTTCGGAGATCTGCTTCATCTTCGCCGAAAGTCCGTAGGTCAGCACATAAAACGCTTTGTTCTCATAAAAAGCATCTACCGTACGGACATACGGAATATTGTCAGCGGCGGTCGCAAGGGCGATAAGTTTGTCCCCGCCAAATCTTTCAAGCATTATTTTTTCTGTTTCTGCCGTAAGCTTTTCCATTTTAAAGTCCTCCGTTTTTTTAGTGAGATAGCATACGATGTCTGAGTTTGCTTCATAGGGTGAGCTGAACCTCCGTAAGAAATAAACCGCTTTGTCTGCGGTTTGGTCAGATAATCATCAAATATTTTTACGATAATGCAATTTCAAAAACACATGAATATAAGAAGAACCTCTCAACTGACGTATTAGGTCATTTGAGAGGTTTGCTCTTCTGGTCGGAGTGACGGGACTTGAAAGTTATGCCGACATTGTACCTTGCTTTAGACTGTTGGAGAAATGACAATTTTAAGCCATTTCCCGTGAATGTCGGATTTTGGTATTCGAGCTGTTTCGAGGGCATTTGATGTAAGTTGTCCCGAAAGTTGTCCGGGAGTTGTCCTAGAAAATAATGCGGATTTAACAATATTAACCAGGTATAGGCATTGTTTCCTCTTCAGGATTAGTATTTTCTTGAGTGCTTTCTTGAGAATTTGTTATGAGAGTAAACTGTAAAACATCAGTGCTATCAATAATAAATATTTGATTAAAATACTTTTCACATTCGTCTTCTGTAAATCCTAGTAAATTAAGATATTCTCTTTTAGCATCATTTATGGCATCTAACAAAAGGTTTCTATATGTTCTATCATATTGCTTAAAATTTGTGCCATACTTAAAAATGATGATTTTATTACCACTGTCCTTCCTTAACCAATTATTAATAACTATCCATCTGCTATGATCTGATTCACCAAATGAAATACCGTATGCATATATTATTTTACTGTCATTTATCATTTGCACATATTTATTTTCAATTTGAGAGTAACCATATTCTTCGTTCATTTTTCTTTTAACACAGTATTTTTCAACAAAGTTATTGCTTTTCAAATCTTCATTTGATATTTGTTGTAATGAATCAATACCAATAATTATTAAATCATCTAAAGTACCATGTATATGTAGAATATCTCCAAGAGATTCATTATAATTATTGTTTGTTCCATACTTACGTAAAACACCGGAATTATTATTTTTATTTATATATAATTCATATATCTGATCTAATGTATTAGTGTAATTAAAGTCAATAAAATTTACACGAATATTATCGTTGTTTTTCATACGAGATTCATATGCATTGTGCATTATTGATCTATCTCGTGTTTCTAATAAGTTACATGAATTTGTTAGAAAAGATTTGAATTTCGATGAAATAGAATTATCATCATAATTGCATATTTTTAGTTGCTGTCTCAGATAGTTTGCAAATTTAATTGAAAAATCACCTAAGATATTTCGTATCTCTTCAGGAGTACCTTCAATATTCTGAGCAAAAGCTAATTCAAAATCACTCCAAGTTTCGTGGTTAGGGTCTATTTTATCGCAAAATTTCTTTATACAGTTTTCATTTGATAAATGAGCATTTGATTCAATATATTTATCATAAAAGTCTTTATATTTTGTTTTTAAGCCTAAATTAACATCGAATCCATTTCCAATAAGAAATGTGATATTCATTATGAAATCTCCTTTACTAAAAAAACTTTACAGTGTATTTTAACCTGCTGTTTGAAAACGTCTATATTCATTTATTTTTATGCATGATTTTTTTGGGGAAAAGAAGTTGAGCTTTTTCAAATTTTTCATGCTTTTGGGTAAAAAAGTCAGGAATCAAAAAATTATATTTCCGATAAAATTTCTCTTTTTCTCTCCTTATACTCCTCCTCAGAAATAAGCTCCATTTCAAAAAGGCTCTTCAATTTTTGTAACCTCTGAATTGTAGTATCAGCAGCAGGCTCAGCTGCTGCCGAAAGAGTGTTAGCGGTATTTCCTAAAGCAGCCTGCTTTTCCTTCTCTATAACGATCGCATATTTCTTATCCGGTAGAAATGTCTGCATAAAATTGAACATTTCCTGCGGAAGCTCAATATCAATATACTGTTTATGTTGTTGGGAATAATAATTCAGTATAATACTCCTATCGTCAATTTTCGTAATCTCAGAAGAAATGTTAAGTTTTGAGGGAGTGTATGTAGGCGGAGTATATTTAGCGGGAGTATATGATGACATTGCACCGACAGCCATACCCATAGGACCAAAAAGCAATCCACCCAACACCGCTTTTCCCGTCGCTACCTTTCCTCCTACAAAGCTACCGCCAAAGAGTTGTCCGCTTGAATAATCTGCATTAACAGTAGTTGCATAATGTACAGCACCTGCTTTCTCATAATAATGAATTTCATCATATGAAATCACACTATGTATTTCACAATTTGTTTGAACATCTATAAATAAGAAATTAAAACTTTTATCCTCACCAATAAAAACAACGAAACAATTCATATTCCCTTTGTCAAAAACATAAACCGGTGTGGATTCATGAATATGAAAGTTGTAAATTGAATCATACTGAGCTTGAAGTTCTGCAAGATATGCGTTATGTTTTTCTTCACGTTCCTGCTGTCTCTTAATTCTTTCTTCCTCCATTATTTTTACTTTCGCATTATACTCATCAATGATATTTGTCAATTCATCAATAATTTCACTTATTGAATACTCTGCTGCTAACGGAAAAACGTATATATCATTCATGTCAGTCCCATGACGCTGTACGCATACTTTCATTCTTAATGCTTTTCCATTTTCAAAATCACATTCAGAATACTCAATAATATTACAGTATTCAATATCTATTGACTCTTGAACATAACCTGAAAAATCCGACACCCTTAATGCGTTTCCTGTAATTCTCTCATCACGAAGAACAAGTACAATATTTATCCTTTTACTATTAAAAAGTCCATTTTTCTGAACATATACCGCTCTAAATTCTTTTCCCATAACCATTCTCCTTTATAATACTTCATTCTTTTGGGTATATCTATTCAATTATATTATATCATAATTTTTATAAATAATCAAGACACTGTTGCGAAATGCTTATTTAAAATTTTTGGGGAATTATAACATGAAAGTATGTTTTTTGAAAAATGCTTGCGGCGAAGCCGCCCAATTTAGCTTTGCTCCCGTCAAAGCTAACCCCTTAGTACTTTTGACAAGGCACAAGACCTCATCAAAAGTACACGGGGCTCTCCGAGGGGGATTTCGCTGTCTGCGGACAGCGAGCAGCCGTTCCCTCTGCACTCCCTGTTAACGGAAAAAGGAAAAATCCGTATCGTGCGTGATACGGATTTTTACATAATATAGGGATAGGATATTTTGTAGGATTATCTCTCTCGACCGTTATTCCCGAAAATGTAATTCAGCGAATAACCGCCAAGGCGTTTGTCCACGATTCTGTCAAAATCAATTTTCAGCTTGCTGCAGATGAAACGCCCGATCTCATACAACGTGTCGATCAGCCCATTCAGCCATTTGTTGTTGTTGGTGAGTTTCTCATTTTCTCCCGACAGGGTCTTGTTCGTTTCCGATAAACTGCTGTTCAGGGCATTGGCACTTTCCAGCTTTTCGGAAAGTTCGGAGATTTCCTTTTTGTATTCCTCCGAGCTTTCTTCGCTTTCGGCACGCAGCTTTTCTATTTCCTTTGCAGCTTGCTTCTTCTGATAGGAAAACTCCGTTCTGATCTCCTTCTCCGTTCTCCGACTCTGTGCAAGGTCTGCCATAAGATGCTCGTTGCTTGACTTGTATTTCTGAAGAAGCTCAGTCATATGCTCCTGTTCGTATTTCATCTTTTCGGCTTCTTCCAAGGTTTTCTTTGCTCTTTGGAAAAGCGGATCAATCTCCGAATCCTTTACGAATGCTTTGTAGCTGTTGTGCTTCGCATATTCGTTGTGTTCGGCAATTTCCTTCTGAAGCTCGTCAAGCTCCTGCTCCTTTTCAGCGATCCTGCTTTCTCGGATAACAAGCTGCTCTTGACTTTCACTGAGCCTTTCCTCACGAATATCAAGATTCTTTTCTCTGGCGGACAGCTCCTCTGCTTTGGCTGAAACTGATTTTTTTAGATTCTCAATTCCCGATATTTCCGCTTCATCTATCATAAGCTTATGCAGGGGCATTTTCACAGCCTTTATTTCAGAAATTTCTACTAACGCTTTCCCTGCCGTGAGGGACTCTACCTCGTTCTGCAATACGTTTTTCTTATCGTTAAGGTCGCTCACTTCCGAGGATTTGGTTTCTATGTCCGCAGACAGCTTTTTAACCTTGACCTCAAGCTCAGAAACCTTTTTCTCATAGCCGTTTATGGTTTCCTTGTATTCCTTGTACGCCTCACAGCTATAACTGAATCCACGCCCTTTATCTTCATCGGCAATATGTAGCCCACGAATTTCGCAAATCTTGCGAAGCTCCTCACGTTCCGCTTTACGCCATCTGTTAATAGCGTCCTTTCCCTTGCCATATCCCATTTCAAACAGAGCCTGGGCAAGACCGTTCTGAACGGAAAGCCCCCTGTCGTAATGCCCGATGGGAATGTAATCAATATGAAGATGCGGAGTAGCTTCGTCCATATGCAAAACCGCATTGAAAACATAAAAGTTCGGATTTCGCCTTTGGAAATCTTCCATATAATCACTCAAAACAAATCTTGCTCTTTCACCGTCATCAGAACCGCTGCCCGTATCATCTTTTGTGCCTATCTGAACAACGTCCTCGTAGAAGCTCTTCTGTCCGTTGGGGGACTCCAGAACGGTGCTGCAGGGTGCGTGATGAAACAGATGCTCAAAATAGCTCCCTTTTATCTTTCTGTCGCTCCGCTTCTGCTTGCTGTTGTATTCGTCAACAGCCTTTCCGAATAACTTATCGTAGCTGACGGCGATATTCTCCTGTATAAAATAGCTGTTATAGCAACGTCTTTCGGGATTTGTGTTTTTGGGGATAAATGTGCGGTTGTTGTGGGATAAACAGCCCTTACCATGAACGTGGGATATCTTCTTTTCACTCATAACTTGTAACTCCTTTCATATAGTCTGCAATCTTGCACCCTTGCATTCTTGGCGATAATCGGCTATACAGCGTGTTTTGAGCCAACATTGCAAGAATGCAACAATGCAATCGTCTGTCAATCGGGAAACACATAAAACCAATAATCTCCCGACTTTCGGGACGAAATATGCAGATTTTTCTTTGCCGTATCAAGAACACGCTTGCTGATGCCCTGCTCTTTGGCAGCGTATTCAACTTCCGTGCTTCGTATTTCTCTTTTTCCGTCAAACAGCTCCTTGAGAAAAAGCTCTGCCTGCTCCACCTTTGACGGTGCTTTTTCATAGGAATGTCCCATATCGGAGCAGACCTTGCTGATGTCAATATCGTCAAAGCCCTCCCAAGTGAGCTGCTCTCCTACGCTGAATAGAACAGCCCGACCTTCGGGAGCAAGGTTTGATTTTATGGGGATAATACAGCGTTTTCGCTTGTCATTGTCCCTGCGTCCCACAAACAGAACGCTCCTGGCTGCTGCCGTTATGTCGATAGAGCCAAGCCCCTTGTATTGAGCCTTTTTACCGCTTTTGTTCATATGCCCTATAAGGACAACGGCACAGCTGTGTTTCTCGGCAATTGCTTCAAGTCTTGACATAACAGGCCGTATCTCATTTGCTCGGTGCATATCAACGTCTGCTCCGAGATATGCTTGTATCGGGTCCATTATCAAGAGCTTTGCTCCTGTTGATGCTATCGTATCTTCAAGCCGACTGTCGCAGAAGTGCAGAGCATCACTGCCCTCAATAATGGTGCATATCCGACTGCAATCGGCATTGGCGGCGGTCAGTCTGGGCTTGATAGTGTCTGCAAGCCCGTCCTCGGCTGTCTGATAGATAGAAGTGATACTATTATAAGAATATGTGTACTCCAATTCTGTCGGCAGACGCTCGCCCCTGCTCAGAATAGCGGCGATATTCAGGGCAAGGGTGGTCTTGCCTTCGCCCGGATCACCCTGAATAATAGTCACTTTACCGAACGGAATGTACGGATACCACAGCCAATCAACGGTCGCTGCTTCGATTTCCGAGAAAAATTTTATGTCGGGGGTATTGCATTGCGATTCTTCATATGGTATAATAGGTTCGTAATAATTATACGGAAGCTGTCCCTCGGCTGCGCCAACAGTCGGGAAAAGGACGGCTTCTTCTTTTTTATCCATTCACCTCCGCCCCCTTAATATAGTTGTTGGGATCGTTGAGGAAGGAAACAAGCACATCAAAGTTGATGAACGTCCTTCTTCCAACGTGCAGGCAGGGGACTTCGTTGTTCCTGCACATACGTCTGAGGGTGTTTTCGGGCATAATGCCTGTCTTTGCCGCTTCGTGAATGGTCATAAGTGTTACAGGCTTGGTGTTTTCGGTCATAAATCAATTCCTCCTTATTTTGTTTAATGTTGATTTTTTGCATTCAATAAATAAATATATCTATCGAATTATCTTGATTATAGCGCAGTCAACTCTCAAAATCAAGCGGGTTTTTTGCAATTTGTATAATTTCGTATATTTTGAATAAAACCGTGTGGGTTTTTTGCAACAGTTTTGCTATTGCCTTTTCCGAAAAAATTTGGTATAATCGAAAATGAGCCAAGAAAATAGACGGAAATAGATTTGAAGCGTTTTTTTGAAATGGAGCTGATTTAATGGCTGATTACAAGTTTTTTGCGGATATGTGCATAGCGATATGCGTTGATTGTGACAATTTTAAAGAAATAATCATATACGGCGAGCCTAAAAAGGTGTTCAGATATATAAATGGTGGGATTTTTGCAGATAAAAGCATAGAAAAAGCTGAAAGAGAGATAGGCTCGTTCCTGTTCGACCTTTCTTCCGACTGCAAAATGCTCAACTATCTTAAAGGCAGCAGTGTTGCCGTTCCCGATGATAACGTGACGTGCGGTTATCTGAAAAAGGTAATTGATAAGGCTCTGTCTGCTCGTATCGGTGAGGACGAGCTGGAGTGGCTCTGTAATCACCTTGAAATAACGCAGACCGTATTGATAGACAGGGATTTTGAATATCATCAGCGTCATATCAGCTTTACTCCTTCGAGAGATCCGAACACAGACCAGGCTATTGACTATCTGCTGGGCAAATACGTCAAGGACGATATGCCTATGATGATAATCAAGGGCAAGAACGGTGCGGAATACGCTGTTACGGACGTTTCCTTGGTGTCAATGGTCGAATACTATATCCGACTGCTTTACAGCAAGAGCCTTTTCCCGAGATACTGTCTGAATTGCGGAAAGCTGTTCATTGCTAAATCGAGCCTGTTTGATGTGCTTTGCTCCGATGCTTGCAGGAAACATCGAAATTCCGAAAAGCTCAGCAGATATAAAGAAAAGCACAATGATGAATACGAGGCTCAATATATGAAGGTGTATCAGCGGTGGTACACAAGAATAAGGCGAGCAAAGGAGAAAGGGCAGCTGGCAGGGGATAATCTGCAGCTTTGCAATGACATCTTCTCCAACTTTACATCGGAAAGCTATGAAAAGCGTAACGGTGTCCGAAACGGAGATATCTCGCCCGAAGCGTTTTCACGATGGATCGACAATTTTGAGATTCAGATGAATATGCTTTGGGTTGATATAAAATAAAAAAATCTCCCCATCTGCTGGCACAGACAGGGAGATTATAGAAGGTATCCACCCAGAAAGGACAGATCCCATCCACACGTTATTTGTCCTTTCGCAACCACGAAAGGAGTAATGTCGATGAACATTACAAAAAGAGAAAATGCTTACCGAGTCAGAGTATTCAATGGTAAGGACGCAGACGGGAAATTCCTCTATTCGAGTATGACCATCAGATTTGATGATCCTCGCTTTGAGGGAATGACCGAAAAGAAACGTGACAAGGCAGCCGAAGCTATTGCCTTTGAGTTTGAACAGCAGGTCAACGCTCTGGCTGTTCTTCCCAATGTCACCTTTAAGACATTTGCCGAAAGATGGTTTGTTGACTATGCAGATATTCAGCACGCAACAACCACACGGGAACGCTGTGAGGACTTCAAAGAAAGGACTTACGAAGCACTTGGCGATATGAGAATGGATAAAATCAAGACTATCCACGTTCAGAGCTTCATCAATTCGCTTACAAAGCCCGGTGTAAACAAGGTTGACCCCGAAAAGGGACTCTCTCGCAAGACGATAAAGCATTATCTGTCATTTGTATCGAGCATCTTCGATTACGCTATTAGAATTGAAATGCTCACAAAAAATCCCTGCACCAACGTAAAGCTTCCGCCCGAGATACATTCGGAAAAGAAGATATACACTCCCGAACAGGCAGAAGGATTTGTCGATCTGCTTTACTCGGAAGCTCCTCTAAAGCATCAGCTTTTCGCAACAATCGCTATAATATGCGGTTTAAGGCGTTCCGAGATTGTCGGACTCAGGTATTGCGACATTGACGTTGACACGCATATCCTCAGAATTAAGAGGGCTGCCAACTATTCGAGAAAGAAGAAGGAAATGTATGTGGGCAACACCAAGACCGAAAGCTCTATGCGAGTGATAAAGCTCCCTCAGATCGTCATAGACCTCTTTGAAAAGTACAAGGCTCAGGAGATTCATCAGAAGAAGTTTATGGGTATAAGGCATTCCGATGAAGATTTCCTTTTCTGTGACACGACATACACTAAGATAATGTATAACGGAATACCGTACAATTATCTCAAGAAAATGTGTGAAAAGCACGGTATGGACTTTTACGGCATTCACTCAATGCGGCACTTTGTAGCTTCTGCAATGATTTCAAAGGGAACAGATGCTAAGACCGTTTCGGAGATACTTGGGCACTCGACGCCTGCAACGACTTTGGGGATATACACTCACGCCTTCAACGAAGTCAAGGCAAGGGCAACGGACGAAATAGTCGATATGCTCCACATCAACGAAAAATATTGCCGTCAGGCTTGATTTGTCCCGATTTGACCAAAATTTGACCAAAGCCCATAATCTGATATAAGAATAACCTCTCAACTGACGTATTAGGTCATTTGAGAGGTTTGCTCTTCTGGTCGGAGTGACGGGACTTGAACCCACGGCCTCTACCACCCCAAGGTAGCGCGCTACCAATCTGCGCCACACCCCGACATTTGGTATTTTTGTTTGTCGTTCCTGACGACTATTATATCTTACCACATTTAAATCCATTTGTCAAGGGTTTTTTCAAAATTTTTTTCACTTTTTTTGAAATAACCCCGCAAACCGCCATTTTACGAGGTTTTTCTTCAAAAAAATTTTTAATCAGAGCAGGAAACTTCATTAGGACGTTGAGATTCTTGTATATCACCATTATCATTTACATAAATATATCGAATAAAATCCTCATCAATCAATAACAGATACGGACTAAAAAAGGTCCAATTATCAATATCAAGTAAAAAAGCCTCGTATTTACCATAAATATAAGTCTTTAATAATTCCTCCGAGCCGCACAGAAAACATAAATACATATTATTGTGCGATGTAGGATAATTATCATTTACATCAATATGTCCGGGTGCTGAAAAATGCAGATTACTGACAAACATATCTAATTTATTAATTTCTATGTCATTTGCAAATCTATATTTTATATCAAAATCATTAACGTTGTCTTTGATAAATGATATTTGCTTGTCAAGTTTTATTTTCTCTTGTTTTCTTTTATTATCTGCCAATTTGGTTTGAAGCAAGTTCTTGTATTTGTCATCCACACAAAACACCTCACATATTCCAATTTAGCATTCATTTATCTAAACACCATTTAAATCACGGAGAAGAAATCGGCGTAAAAAGCTTGCGTTTATGGGTTTTTACGCCGAGAGATTCCCGTGATTAATGGGTGTTTAGTATTACACACATTATACCATACTCCCCCGCAAAAATCAATTGCAAATCAAAAAAACTGTGCCCCCGAAAGAAAAATCTCCCGAAAGCACAGCCTAAATCCTTATTTAAGAAAAGATTAACCGAAGTATCTCTTGAGCAGACCTTCAAATGCGCAGCCGTGGCGAGCCTCGTCCTTAGCCATCTCGTGAACGGTATCGTGGATAGCGTCAAGGTTCTGCTGCTTAGCCATTGTAGCCAGCTTCTTCTTGCCCTCGCAAGCGCCGTTCTCAGCCATAACTCTCAGCTCAAGGTTCTTCTTTGTGGAAGAAGTAACTACCTCGCCCAGCAGCTCAGCAAACTTAGCAGCGTGCTCAGCCTCCTCGTATGCAGCCTTCTCGTAGTACATACCAACCTCGGGATATCCCTCTCTGAAAGCAACTCTAGCCATTGCAAGGTACATACCAACCTCGGAGCACTCGCCGTTGAAGTTCTCTCTCAGACCCTGTACGATCTCGGGGTCAACATCCTTTGCAACGCCTACAACGTGCTGATCAGCCCAAGCCAGACCGCCCTCGGAAGTTACCTCGTTGAACTTGCTTGCAGGAGCCTTACACTGAGGACATTTCTCGGGAGCAGCATCGCCCTCGAACACATAACCGCATACTGAGCATACAAATTTCTTCATATTGATTACCTCCAAATTTTACATTTATGTCAAACTCGCAAAGGAATTCGACATGATTTCTGTGAATAATGTAATTTACAACATTATTATAACATAGAGGCAATTGACATTCATCAACAAACAGTGAATTAAATTTAAATAATAATAACTATTACTGATTAGGATTTGCTATTAAGAAGCTGCTCTGTTTTAAAGATAAATTTGCCATCTTCCAGGCAAAGCACTGCCTTATCGCCCTTTCGGATAGTCCCGCCGATTATGCCCGAGGACAGCAGGTTTTCCACCGAACCTGCAATGCTTTTCCGCAACCTGCGTGCGCCGTCCGATGCGCCTTCACAGTCGGACAATGCCGCCACTGATTCGGGAGTGAATTCCAAAGCTATCTCCAAAGCGGCAGCCCTGTTTTTCAGCTCGTCTAGCAGCTTTTCGGCAATGCGTTTCATCTCCGCAGAACCCAAAGAGTGAAAAACAACTATCTCGTCAATTCTTCCCAGAAATTCGGGACGAAAATGCAGCTTCATCTCATCAAGCACGTTCTTTTCGTCCTCCTTACCCTCTGTTCCGCCAAAGCCGATGGACGAACGCCGTTTCAGCTTATCCGCACCGATATTGGACGTCATAACGATTATTGAACTGCGGAAGCTGACTGTCCGTCCGTGGCTGTCCGTAAGAATTCCGTCATCGAGAATTTGCAGCAGCAGATTGAAAATATCCGGGTGAGCCTTTTCAATCTCGTCAAAAAGCACCACCGAATAGGGATTTCTGCGTATCTTCTCCGTCAGCTGTCCACCGTCCTCAAAGCCGATATAGCCCGGGGGAGAACCGATAAGCTTGGAAACGCTGTGTTTCTCCATAAATTCCGACATATCCAGCCGAATGAGCGATTCCTCACTGTCAAAAAGAGTCGCCGCCAACGCCTTGGAAAGCTCGGTTTTCCCCACACCCGTAGGCCCCGCAAAGACAAATGAGCCTATGGGTCGGCGAGGGTCACGCAGCCCCACCCTGCTCCTGCGTATAGCCGCCGCAACCGCCGAAACAGCTTCGTCCTGCCCCACTACCTTGTTTTTCAGCTCCGTTTCCAGAGATGCCAGACGCTCGCTTTCACCGCAGGTAAGCCGTCCCACGGGTATCCCCGTTCGCTGACAGACTATCTCTGCAATGTTTTCCGCCGTTATAGGAATAATCTTTCGTTCGCTGTCGGAATACCAGCTGGGTAGGTCGGCTTTGGGATATTTTGCCGATTTTTTTCCAACAAGCCGATTAAGCTCGTCGGACAGCTCCTTAATAGTTTCGGGCTTATCACCCGCTTTAAGACGTGCCCTTGACGCCGCCTCGTCAATGAGGTCAATCGCCTTATCGGGCAGAAAACGGTCGTTGATATATCGCTTTGACATTGTAACAGCAGCCTCCACCGCATCATCGGTTATTTTAACGCCGTGAAATTCCTCGTAACGCTCCCGCAGACCGCCCAAAATTCCGATAGCTTCTTCCTCTGACGGTTCGTCTATCATAACCTGCTGAAAACGCCGTTCAAGGGCACTGTCCTTTTCGATATATCTGCGGTATTCATCAAGAGTTGTGGCACCGATTATCTGGACAGTTCCCCGTGCAAGGGCGGGTTTTAAAATATTGGCGGCATCAATTGCTCCCTCCGCCGCTCCCGCCCCCACAATGGTGTGCAGCTCATCTATAAACAGAATAATGTTGCCATTTTCCGTAACTTCCTCAATACATTGGCGAATTCTTTCCTCGAAATCCCCCCTGTATTTCGCACCCGACAGCATAGCCGTCAGGTCAAGGGA
Organism: uncultured Ruminococcus sp.; assembly: GCA_945877315.1. Taxonomy (GTDB): domain Bacteria; phylum Bacillota; class Clostridia; order Oscillospirales; family Ruminococcaceae; genus UMGS1889. Next base: position 16,359 of record CAMCRP010000009.1, read on the forward strand.
AAGAATTCGCTTATCTCGCAGAGCAATAGGCGCTTTTCCGCTTGCGATCATCTCTGCAATGCCCTCTGCAACAGCTGTTTTTCCTACACCCGCTTCTCCCGTCAGACAGGGATTGTTCTTCGTCCGACGTGTGAGTATCTGCAAAACCTGCTCAATCTCCTTGTCACGGCAGAATACCGGATCACATTGATTTTCCGAAGCAAGCATAGTCAGGTCAACGGTGTATTTCGACAACGCCATTGATTTTGAAATAGGCTCATAAATGCGAGTTCCCGAAGGGTCAATCCCACGGCAGGCATCACGAATTTTCGCAAGACTGCCCCCCGTTTCGCTGATAACAACTGCCAGCGAACAGTTTTCCTTGGACGCCGCAGCCATCAGCAGATGCTCCGTCCCCGCCAGTCGTGCCCCCGCCGTGACAGCCAGCTTTATCGCCCCTTCAATAATGCTCCTCATAATGGGCGTAAAATCCGTTTCATCGGGCGCAGTAATATCCCCCGCACCGATAATATCTATTATCCTTTTCCTGATCTTGTCGGACTTTATACCGCAGGAACGCAGAACACCGTAAGCCGCCGTGCCCTGTTCCTCAAGCATAGCAAGCAGCAGATGCTCGCTGCCCACATAGGTGTGCCCCAGCCTGCCCGATTGCAAAAACGCCTTATTCAGAACAAGATTCGCCTTCTTAGTCAGTCTTTCGTTAGTATACATTTTAACCGCTCCTTTACCCGACAGTCCGAAAACTGATTTTTCCTGTTTATTGGCTGTCGATATGGGATTATTATTGCACAAATTATCCGCATTATTTGTCAGAACTTATGATTATCAAAAAATATCTATAAGCTTACAAAACTAGTGCGGAAATCCCTGTTATCACAGAAATAACCTTTTCATTGACACCATATATATTTATGCACTTTTAAAAACTGTAACACTTTTCCGCCGCCGCCATATAATGCAGTATGAAACATCGACGGAAACACCGTCTGAGGGGTTTCAAATACATTATTAAAAGGAGCGTTCGTATATGAACAATTGTGGATTTGGTTTTGGCGGAGGTAACTGCTGTTGGATCATTATCCTTATCATTATCCTGTTCTACTGCTGCGGTAACGGCAGCTGGGGCAACAACGGCAGTGGCTGCGGATGTGGCTGCAACAACAACGACTGTGGCTGTGGATGCTGATTTATCTAAAATAGCACAGTAAACCGTCTGTTCGACAGATAACCAAAAGTCGGACATAAAAAACGACCGTCTTTGCAGAAATATCTGCAGAGGCGGTCGTTTCCTTGTTGTATATCATATGAGATAATGCGCATAATTGCTCATAATAATGAGTGTTTTTCAACAAAAAATCATATTCATAAAACAGGGTAACTTAGTAGAATATCACATATGCAAGCAAATGTCAAGAGTTTTCGATTCGGAAAAATCAAAAATATCCCGAATCGAAAATTATTGAAAAATCGCCCGCAAAATGCTAGAATGAGCATAGAAAAAAGTCGAAAGCGGTGACAAAAATGAAGATATTTTTTGCGGTAACAGCAGTATTAACAGCGTTTTTGCTCGGTGTAACGGGAACGATTTTACTTGAAAAACGGCTTTGCAAAAATGACCCTACTGCTCCTGAAGAGCCTTAACACGGGCTATCTCCTCAGCAACGCTCTTTTCAAAATCGCACAGCACCTTGTATCTGGCAAATTCGGGGACACTCTTGTAAAGATTTACCAATCGCTGACAATCGGCAGTCATATCTGCACGGAACTCACCTGTTATGAGATAGTCTACCGATGTCCCGAGATAGTCTGCCATTTTTATGAGTATCTCGCCGCCGGGGAGCTTTCCCCGCTTCCAGTTCCCCGTGCTTCCCGTGCTCAGTTCGAGATCATTCAGCATTGCGGATATGGTCGTGCCCCTTGCTTTGCAGAGCGCTTTCAGTCTTTCATAAAACATACAAATCTCCTGCCTTCCTTTTGTGGGATTTGTCGAAATCTCATTATTTTGAGATATAATATCATTGATTATCGAATTTTAGCTTGACATTTGATACAAATATTGTTATAATTATGTTGTAATGAGTTGTGCAACTCGCTTAGAGTTTTAACTTTTATTATAACATATTTTGCGGGAAATATCAAGCATTACTGTCATACAGAATTTAAGAATAAAGGAGTCCGGCTATGTCCACAAGTTTCGATGAACTAAAAGCCTATAAAGAATTTGAAGATATCAACGTTACTATGTGTTCTCTAAAATTTAAAGTTGATAAGAATATTTTATTCTATGAACAATTCGAGAGCTATTTTGATAAATATTCCAGAAATATATGCAAAACATATCCGATAATCCACCGCAATTTCTCAAATGCTCCGGATTTTTTAGACGGTTTCTGGACAATTTTCGATAGACTTATTAATGACGCAGTCAACGACACAGCCAAATATCTATTTGAAAAAACAGATTACCCTGATGCTAATCCTTCAACTATAAACAAATTTATTGCTAAAACAAAAAGTTATCAATATATCTGTACATTATACATCAAAATTGCCGAGCATTATTTGCAAATATGCCGAAATCATAGTGCTGAAGTATTAGTTCGAGAGATAAAGAAGAATTGCCGAGGACGCTTTATTGGCGGCGGCTATGGCATAGAAGGCGCTATCAAAGGAGCTGCCCTTGCAGGAACTTTGAATGCAGCATATGGTGCAGCTTATTCTGCTTTTAACTTTGTAGGAAACATTTCATCGGAGATGAATAGAATTAGTTCCGAAAGAGGATTGATTCAAGATCAATTTGTTGTTGATGTGTTTACCAGCTGTATGATTAGCATTATTCAATGTATGCCCAGAATCATATATAAAGCAGTCGTAGGAGGTAACAGACCCTCTGCCGGTCCAAGTAAAGAATTATTTGAAAAAATGCTACATGAAAAGCCTGATGGAGCAGAAAGGCTTCAAATGTACAAGCAAATGTTTTCCACAAATCCTTATGACTATGCTTTTTATGCTCAATTCTTTATAGATTATGGTAATAATTACGGTAATAAAGGAGGATATGTATCCGGTGCTGCAAAGTACTTCGGGTGTTATGAGGATTTTAAATCAATACTATGTTCTACGTACGTAAAAGAGTGTAACAAAATTAATAAAATAGGCAAGTCCAGTGAACAGCTATTGTTAGAAATGACTCAAGTTTTAAAGAGACTTCACCTGGATGAAGATGATGAAATCTATGAAAGTATTTACACAATGAAAATCGAATCATTGGATAACCTTTCTTTAGGCAAAGCCATAGATGATTATAGAACAATAGCCGGTGTACGATACGCAACACTTGAAGAAGCAACTAACGTAAGAAACAACATGGTTTATGCTTCTACATTAGTTCAAAAAGCTGATCCAAAAGATATAGAAAGCGTAAATGCTTGCATTGCCAAGATTTCATCTCTCAATATTCCAACAAAGGATATTTTTATCAATCAAATTAAGGAATTATACGAGAACGAGCAAAAGAAAGCTATTGAAAGAAAAGAAGCTGAAGCGAAATTAGCCGAGTATAATGAATATTTTAAAACGCATTGCAATAACTTACCATTTGAGGACTTTTCAAAAGACAGCTATACCTTAATAAAATCCGTTCTTGATAATATTACAGCTAAATATGGAGATATTGCAGATAAAGAACTCGTCGAACAATGCAAAAAGTACATGGATATGTATGAAGAGAAGCAAAGTCAGCCAATAGTACTTACAATCTGCATAATATTTGGAGCTATTTCTTTAGTATTAACAAAAAAGGTTTGGTTTGCTCGATTAATATGGAAGGTATTATTTTTACCGATCCTATTAGTAATGGATTTGGGATTTGTGGCTTCATGTATATGGGCAATATCCGAGTTGATAAAGTTTTTTATAAAAAAAATGAGTAGAAAGAATAAATCAGTAAACAATAAAGAATCCAACCAAATACCCCAAAATTTCTCCAACCAATTACAAGAAACAAAGACACAAGAGAGAATCGAAAACAAGGGAAATAATAGTGAAAATCAAACCAAGCAAAAATCAGGTCGAATAGATTTCCGTTGATTCAAACTATTGATTTCAATCAACAGAAACAATAAGCCAGACTATCAACCCTATTTGGGTTTGGGACAATGAGGAGAATCAAAATAACAATGAAAAATCATAAAAAACATATTCTATGCGCAGTTCTGATATCCACAGCAGCGCTATTTAACGCTTGTTCCTCCGAACAAGCAGCCACAATTGCTGAAAACATTGGCAGTGCCGCAGAATCAGTAATAAGTCAAAAAGCTGAGGAAGTAGCCGACCTCACATATTTAGGAACCAACGAGGAATTACGCAGCTTGTCAATTTCTATGCTTTCGCCATCAATTGACAGTTCAATAAAGAAAAGCCAGCTGTACGACGTTCTCACAGAAATAGTCAGCAGTGACGGATATAGTTGCTTTGTGTCGGTAATAAACTGCGCAACCTTTGTATCGGGTACTAAAACGCTGACTATGTATGACGATATAATGCTCCTTCAATCACCGGAAAGCACAGTCTATTACTTCTCTACTTACAAAAAATTCTATTCCGCCGGTTTATTAGATAAATATTACAGAAAAAGGGAAAAATTAGCTCTGCTTGAAACTATGGGAGATGTCATTACCAATTTTAAAGTAAAGAACAGCGGGCATACAGATTACAATGGAAATGATTATTATTACGAAGTAATACGTTCAAAAGAAACCGATGAAGAACTAACGGTTATTTATGCAGGAAAAGGCATTATAATAAATGGATTTGACGGTTACTCATCATTAACAAGCATTAATTTAGAACCATTTACTAATGATCTTGCTTCTATTGTGGATGCCGCAATAGAAGATGGCTATGAAGAAATGACTAAAAAGGAATTTGAAGAAATGCTTGAACTCTACCCCGAGTATTTTCAAAATTGACTCCAAAAAAACCACCGGCGGACTCCCCAAACAAGGACTCCGCCGGTATTTTCATATCAAAATCACTGCTTATTAACCTGCTTAACCGCCTGCCTGGTCTTTTTCAGGTCGGTAAGATTAGCCGCAAGAACCTGCTCTGCCTGATTGAGAACATTTTCGATATACTCATTGGTTGCGTTGCGAATTTCCTTGGATTTAGCCTGTGCCTGAGTGATTATCTCGGCGGCTCTCTGCTTTGCCTGAATGGTTATCTCGTTGTTGGAGATGATCTGCTTAGCCCTCTCCTCCGCCTGACGGATAATTCTCTCCTCTTCCTTTTTCGCCTCTTCCATAATGGACTTTCTGTCCTGCACGATAAGCTTTGCCTGCTTGACCTCCTGAGGAATGGACATTCTGATAGCATTCAGACAATCCCTCACCTGGTCAATGTCAACGATACCCTTTTTCACCGAGAACGGAACGCTCTGGGCGTGTTCTATAATATCATCGAGCATTTCGATATTTTCATCTATAGTCATGACAAAATCTTCCTTTCTTATCTTTTTACAAGTCTTTTTCGTATATCATCAAGTATATTTTCGGGGACAAAATGGCTTATATCTCCCCCGAAGCTTGCGATCTGCTTTACGACGCTGGAGCTGAGATACATATTCTCGGTGGTAGTGGTCAGGAACACCGTTTCCGCTCCGTCATACAGCTTTCTGTTCGCCAGAGCCATCTGAAACTCATATTCAAAGTCGGACACGGCACGAAGTCCCTTGACAATTGCCGCTGCGCCGACTTTTTTTACATAATCCACAAGCAGCCCGTCATCTGTGTCAACGGTAACATTGGAAAACTCCGTCGTTACCGCCCTCAGCATCGCAACACGCTCCTCGGTAGAAAAGCTTGGGTGCTTGACGGCATTCACCGAAACAAGAACAATGACCTCATCAAAAAGCCTTGAAGCCCTCGCAATAATATCCTTATGCCCGTTGGTAACGGGGTCGAAGCTTCCGGGATAAACAGCCAGCTTCATCAAACCGCCTCCTCGTCGGGGACGATATACAGCGTGACCTCGACCTTACCGTATTTATAGTGCCTTGCCTTTTCCAGCCTGCCAATTTTTTCGGGGAGAACAAGCTTCTCCTCATGCTCGCAGATGACCTTTCCACCCGCCTTTATCCTGCTTTCCAGACCCTCCAGAGCGGGAACGATAAGTCCCTTTCCGTAAGGCGGGTCTAAGAGCGCAATGGAAAAGCTTCGGTTTGTAGTCTTTGCAAACTGCACGCTGTCGGTATTGAAGATAAACGACTTATCCTCAAAGCCCGTACTTCTGATATTTTCCAAAGTAACGTCAATAGAACTGCGGCTCTTGTCAACAAAGCAGCAGCTTTCTGCCCCTCTGCTAAGCGCCTCGATTCCCAGCTGACCGGAACCCGAAAAAAGGTCCAGCACTGCCGCACCCGGCACATCGAACTGTATAACAGAGAATATGGCTTCCTTCACCTTATCGGTAGTGGGGCGAACGTCCATACCCTCCAATGTTTTAAGCTTTCTGCCTCTTGCAGAACCTGTAATAACACGCATTTTAAAATCCTAACCGCCCATGGGCATTTTTTCTCTTTAAAGAGATACATATATATTATAACCCAACAAAACGAATTTGTCTACACTTTACAGCTGATTTTGTATAAATTCATAAACCTGACGGGCAAGCTCGGCATTAATTCCCGCAGTTTGGGCAATTTCTTCGGGAGAAGCTGCCCGCAAAGCGTCCTTTGTCTTGAATTTAAGATACAATTTCTGTGCCTTTTTCTCTCCGATACCCTTGATTTTTGTGATCTCCAAAGCAAAAGTGTTTTTGCTGTGTCTGCTTCTCTGGTATGAAATGGCAAATCTGTGCACCTCGTCCTGTATGCGGGTAACAAGCATAAATGCCGAACCCTTTGTTGGAACGGCTATCTCCCCTCCCGACGATGTGACTGCTCTCGTCCGATGCTTGCTGTCCTTGACCATACCGAACACGGGAACATTTATCCCCATCTCCCGAAGAAGCGGCTCCACAGCGTTTATCTGCCCCTGTCCGCCGTCCAGAAGAATAAGGTCGGGCAGCCTTGCAAAGCCCTCGTCCTTCTCGTTTTCGTCAAGATAATGCTCAAATCTGCGCCGCAAAACCTCCTGCATACAGCCCACATCGTTCTGAATGACATTTTCCTTAATGGAAAAACGCTTGTACGCCTTCTTCTGCGGTCTGCCGTTTTCGAAAACTATCATTCCCGCAACCATGGACGTTGAAGCAAGGTTTGAAATATCGTAGGACTCAATGTAAAGAGGAGTTTTTCCCAGACCGAGAAGCTTCGCCAATTCTTCCAAAGCAGCAATTTCCTTCCCCGTCCTGCCAACCTTTACCGACAGAAATTCCTCCGAATTTGACTTTGCCAACGCTGTCAGACGGGAAAGCCGTCCCCTCTGCGGGGTTGTCAGTTCCACCGCATGACCGCAGCGTTCCCTGAGAATGGAATGTATAAGCTCACTGTCCGTCAGCTCATTTTCCACAAGTATCATTCGGGGAATTTCACGTTCGCCGCTGTAATACTGCAAAATGAAATCCGCACACATTTCCTCCTCGCTGTCGCTGTCCCCGAGAAAATACTGATAACGGTCAAAAAGCCGCCCTCCCCGATAGGTCAGCACGGAAACGCAGGCGTCCGAACCGTTCTGCGCAAAAGCGATAACGTCCGTGTCGGGCAGAGAGCTGTCCATAATTTTCTGAGTATCTGCCGCCTTTGAAACGGCTCTTATGCGGTCACGAAGCTTTGCCGCAAGCTCGAAATCCAATTCCTCCGCAGCCTTGTTCATCTGCTCGGTCATCTTTTCAACGCTGCTTCGGCTGCCGCTTCTGATATAATCCTCGGCGTCCTTGATTATTTCCGCATACTCATTTTCGGAGATTTTTCCCATGCAAACACCCATACACTGTCCGATATGATGATTCAGACAGGGACGGTATTTCCCAAAATCCTGCGGGAATTTTCGATGGCAGGTAGGCAGCATAAATACCTTGTTCACTTCATTGACGGTTTGTGTGGTAACAAATCCGCCTGTGTAAGGTCCCAGATATTTCCCACCGCCGCTTTTCTGCTTTTCAGCAGTAATTCTCGGATATGGGTCGTCGGAAATTCGTATATAATGATACCCCTTGTCGTCCTTCAAAAGGATATTGTACTTGGGCGAAAACTGCTTTATCATTGAACATTCCAGCACCAACGCCTCATATTCCGTATCCGTAACGATAAAGTCGTAATCGTAAACATGGGAAACCATTTTCGCCACCTTGGGCGTGTGGTCGGGATTTTCCCTGAAATAGCTTGTGACCCTGTTTTTCAGATTTTTCGCCTTGCCCACATATATGATATTACCCGTTTTGTCCCGCATACGGTAAACGCCCGGCTTCGTGGTAAGCTTACCTGTCTTTTCCCTGAGATATGGCAAACGCTCGTTCAAATTATCACGCTCCATAGGATAAGTTTTCCCTACAATAATTATACCATAAAATCTGCACATATCAAGCGTATCGGGGAACAATATTTTGTGAAATTTTTTCCTATGAAAATTGTGTGATTTCTCTTGCAAAATGCTGATATATGTGATAAAATATTTATATGTGCCGACAAAGCACTGCTTTTGGCGGGATTTCTTATCAATCGACCGACAGACAGCGAAACGCTGCATCTGCCCGCATAATTCAGAAATTGTTTCCATTCGTAAAAGGAGTTAATATACATTGATTTTCGCAGATCTCATATTTATATTTATATTTCTGCCGCTTTTTCTCATATGCTATTTTGCGGCAACGAAAAAAACGCTTAAAAACCTTGTTCTGGCGATTTTTTCACTGTTTTTCTATGCCTGGGGCGAGCCCGTATGGGTGCTTCTGCTCATAGGCAGCGCACTTGTTGACTACTGCAACGGCTTGTTTATCGGCAAATTCCGAGGGCGGAAGATAGCCGTTCTGGGCGTAATAAGCTCACTTGTAATAAATCTCGGAGTGCTTGCCGCCTTCAAATACAGTGGATTTATCATGGAAAATATCAATCTGCTGTTTAAGACAAGCTTTGATGTACCGAATTTCAGACTCCCCATTGGAATTTCATTCTATACATTTCAGACGATCTCCTACACAATAGATGTTTACCGTGACAACGTAAAGCCCCAGAAGAATTTCATCAGCTTTCTGATGTACGTTTCAATGTTTTTTCAATTGGTGGCAGGTCCTATCGTCCGATACAGTGACGTTGCCAAGGAGATCGACCGCCGAAGCATTACCCTTGCAGACTTTAACACAGGCTTGGTGCGGTTCATCTACGGTCTGGGAAAGAAAGTGCTTATCGCAAATGCTGTCGGCGAGCTGGCAGACAAGTATCTTATCTTTGACATCACACCCAACTCCACCGCAGCCGCATGGTTCGGTCTGATAATGTTCACACTTCAAATTTACTACGATTTTTCGGGATATTCCGATATGGCTATCGGTCTGGGACTTATGTGCGGATTCCATTTCCCCGAGAACTTCAACTACCCCTATGTTTCCCGCTCGGCAACGGAATTTTGGCGCAGATGGCATATTTCCCTGGGCAGCTTCTTCCGTGATTACCTCTACATTCCTATGGGCGGAAACAGGAACCATCAGCTGTTAAACCTTGCTGTTGTGTGGTTTCTCACAGGCTTATGGCACGGCGCAAGCTGGAATTTTATCCTCTGGGGCTGCTACTTCGGTGTGCTGGTAATACTCGAAAAATTCTGTTACGGAAAGCTGCTGGAAAAGCTGCCGAAGCTTATTTCACACATATATATGTTCTTCGTGACCGTTATCGGCTGGGGACTTTTCTACTTCACAGACCTTACGAAATTCGGCAAATGCGTTTCGGCAATGTTCGGATTTGGCGATATTCCTCTTACAGATGAACTGTCCAAGGCAGACCTTACGGCAAACATCTTCCTGATAGCCGCAGCTGTTATCCTCTGTTTCCCCCTGTTCAGATTTATCAGGGAAAAGGCTCTGGCAGCGGAGGAAAAATCGAGTGCCGCTGTAGTAGTGTTCAAATCGGCGCAGACTATCCTGCTGATAGCGATACTCGGTTGCTCGGCTGTTATGCTGGCATCGGGCACAAGCAATCCGTTCCTGTATTTTAACTTCTGATTTTCGGCAAGACCAACCGCTTAAAAATCAGAAAGGGTAATAAAATATGAAAAGAAAAAATAAGAAAAACCGCTATTCCGCCGAGGAAATGCGCAAGAAAAGAAAGCTGAAAAAGCAAAGAGCTTCTGCCGACAGAATAAACATTATTGTGCTGCTGAGTACAATATTTTTCGGTACTCTATGTCTTGTTTTCCTAAAACGTCCCACCCATTCGGAGCTGGAAAACAGAAAGCTTGCGGAGTTTCCGAAATTCAGTTGGGAAAGCTATTTCTCGGGCGAATATAACGATAAGCTTTCGGAGTATTTCAACGATACCGTCCCCTACCGTGACGACATTCACGAGCTGGGCGCATATATGAAAAAAGCTCAGGGGATACAGAGTGATGACACCTACGTTTTTCACGGCGATGTGGCAGTTGTGGCAGATGATGACGGAAATGTTCTGGAAACAGAGGAACCCGTTACCGAAACGCAAAAGCCGGTAGTTACCGAGATCACCGAAAATCCCGACGAAACCTCCCCCGCTTCTCCCGTTGACACCGCTCCCCCCGAAACCACTGTTTCCGAAACGGAAACCGAGCCTGAGGAGGAGCAGAATGTTTCCGAATTTTCCCATAACGGCATTGTTCAGATCACGCTTAATGACAAGCCCGCAGGAATCATGCTTTTCGGCGGCAGCGAGAAACAGGGCATTCGCTATGCAGAAACCATCAACGCATATAAAGAAGCCTTGGGCGATGACGTAAATGTGTACAATATGATAGTTCCCACCTCCGTTGAGTTCTATCTGCCCGATAAGCTGAGAAAATATTCCGCATCGGAAAAGGACAATATTGAGAAGATATACTCCCACCTTTCCGAGGACGTTATCCACATTGACGCCTACTCAAAGCTGCAGGAACACAGCAATGAATACGTCTACTTCCGCACCGACCACCACTGGACACCTCTGGGAGCATATTACGCATATACCGCATTTTCGGAGGCTCTGGGAAATACTCCCCTGCCCATCACCGAATATGAAGCAAAGACCAAGGAAGGCTTTGTAGGCTCACTTTACGGATATTCAAACCTTATCGACCTGAAAAATAACCCCGACACATTCACCTACTATATCCCCCCCGTTGATTGGACGACCTCCTATTACGACTATAAAACGCTGGCATTCAAGTACAACGGCGTGCTGTTTCACGAATATGTTGAGGGCGAAAACTGCTACGGAATGTTCCTTGGCGCAGACGCTATCCACACAAAGATAGTTACCGAGAACAAAAACGGCAGAAAAATAGTAGTTTTCAAGGAGTCCTACGGAAACGCATTCGTACCCTTCCTTGTTTCGGATTTCGAGGAAATTTACGTTATCGACATAAGATTTTTCGAGAAAAATGCTGTTGATTATATCAAACAGATAGGCGCAACCGATGTGCTGTTTCTGAACAACGCATTTGCGGCAAACACCTCAAAGCTTATCAGCGGCATAGAAAATCTGCTGTATTCACCCTTCGGAACAGCAGGCGGCGGCATTCCCACAGAAACAGCTTCAACGGAAACTACCGTTTCAGCCGCAGAAACCTCCGCTCCACCGCAGGAAACAGCCGCTCCCCCGAAAGCAACTGCAACAGCACAATAAAAATCAAAGGGTTGTCACTTAGATAAAGTGGCAGCCCTATTTTAATTGCAATTATCTGTGATTTTTAATGAAAATTTCACAAATGTTGGTTTTGAACGTGCTATAATATTGTAAAGAATATTGAAAACTACGGAACTGCTGATTAATACTAAACACCCATTAATCACGGGAATCTCTCGGCGTAAAAACCCATAAATGCAAGCTTTTTACGCCGATTTCTTCTCCGTGATTTAAATGGTGTTTAGTATAAATAGACATTTCTACTTTTCTTGTTGCCTAAGTGACGTATCTAGGTGGGTGTTCCCCCGCCGAAGGCGGGGGAACACCCATTAATCAGTATTTTCCTACTTGTGTCTGTATTTCTATCTCGGCCAAATTACATTTCCCCAAAGGAAGGACGGTGCAATGCTTGTTTAAATTTATACATAATTTCAAGATCCGAAACAAAATGATGTTCATCTACATTGTTGTTATCGTCCCCATATTCCTTGCGGGAATTTTCAATATCTTGAATATGGTCAAAATCCTTGAGGAAAGTATCATCAACACCTCATTCAACAACGCCGACCGTCTGAAAACACGTCTTAGCGATATGATAGCCACGGTGGACGGCATTGCGCAGCAGATATATGTAAACGAGGACATATGCGAATTTCTCGCAGGCGGATACGAAACACCCAAGGAATGTAAGGATTTTTACTCCACCAACTCCTTTTTCGGCAGCTATATAAATGCGTATAATCAGGTCAAAAAAATGCGGATATACGTTGAGCGTCCACTTCCTCTCTATAATGACGAGTTTTACCGCACAACATCTTCCATTCGTGAAAGCAAGTGGTATAATGAAGCAATTGCCAACAAGGGCGTTTCCAAGGTCACAGTTTTTCAGGACAAGACAGACAGCAATGTTTATCTCCATCTCATAAAAGCAATATTTTCCGAGGATAAATGCGTTGGCGTGCTGGACATTATCATAAATCCCGATTGGATAGATAATCTAATGGCAAATGAAACGGACGATGTTGTGTTCTCCACCGAACGGGGCAAGGTCTTTTACAGCAATATCGAAAATTTCAAGATAGGCAGCGTCATCGGAGCACCCGACCATGACCTGCTTGAACCAAATCTCAGAACACTGACAGACATTGCCTTTGACAGGGGCGACACCTATAATGTCCTCGAAACCTTTGAGTATGAAAACACAAAAAACATCTTCCAGATATTTCTAATTACCCCCGCAAACACCATAAATGCACAGACCAGCTCCGCCTATAACCTCTATATGTGGTATATGATGCTCTGCTTTTTCCTGTCATTTTTGATAATCATACTCTTTACAAGTATGTTCTCAAACCGAATCGACCAATTAAAGCATCAGATGCACAGCGTTGCCACGGGCGATTTTTCCATGAGCTGCGAGATCGAGGGAAATGACGAGGTTACGGAGCTTAACGAGGACCTCCGCCGAATGGTCAACAGTATGCAGATTCTTATCAAGGAGGCATATAACGCCAAGCTACAGGCAGAGCAATTGAAGCTGTCCCAGTCCGAAGCTGAATTCAAGGCACTTGCCAGCCAGATAAATCCGCATTTTCTGTACAATTCTCTTGAAACTATCCGTATGAAGGCGTTTTGCAGCGGCGACAAGGAAACCGCCGTTCTGGTCAAAAAGCTGGGAAAAATTCTCCGCCGCTGTCTGGAGGTAAAGGACACCAATGTCACCCTCGGTTCCGAGCTGGAATTTACCGAAAATTACCTTGAACTCCAGAAAGCGCGTTTCGGCGACAGGATAACCTACAGCATTATCTGCGATGTGGAAAAGGATTACCTCATACTCCCGCTGATAATCCAGCCTATTGTTGAAAACGCCTTTGTTCACGGTGTTGAAAGCAGCACTGTTGACGGAAAGATCGACATTAAGATAACACGTAAGGGCAGCGATGTTGTCATTACAGTTATAGACAACGGCTGCGGAATGACACCCGAGCGTTTGGCGGAAATCGAGCAAAAGCTTATTGATAATGACACATCTTCGGGAAAAAGCATCGGTCTTACCAATGTTAATTCCAGAATTAAAATGGCACACGGCTCCGAATACGGACTGCATATATCCAGCGTGGAGGGCAAGGGCACAAAAGTCACTGTCACCCTTCCCGCATACAGCGAACGCAAAACATCTACAGACAAGGAGGACACTCTGAATGCTTAAAGTGCTTTTAGTTGACGACGAGCCCAATATCAGGGCAGGCATAAAAATGATAATCCCCTGGGAGGAGCTGGGCTTTGAGGTCTGCGGCGAAGGCGAAAACGGTGAGGACGGACTGAAAAAGATATTCGAACTGCAGCCTGACCTGGTTCTTGCAGATGTGAGAATGCCCGGAATGACAGGAATACAGCTTATTGAGGCGGCAAAAAATCAGGGTGCAGACTGCCGTTTTATGATAGTTTCGGGCTACTCTGACTTTACCTACGCAAAAGAAGCCATCTCCCTGGGCGTTGAGGGATTTATCCTAAAGCCCATTGACGAGGACGAGCTTACCGAAAACCTGAAAACCGTCAGGGATAAAATACTGGCGGAAAAGGAACGCACTATCCGCGAAAATGAAAGCGGTGAGTATCTCAGAGAGCAAAAACTCCGAAGTATTCTTATGGGCGAAACAAACGGCGAGAATATTCTGAGCGGCTGCACTTCATTTGATATTGCTCTTATTGAAGCCATCCACCCCGATTATTCAAACGGTCAGCGGAATATCGTCAACGAGATAAAGGATTTCCTCGGAAATACGAATGACTGCGACATTGTTTCCGCCCACCTGCTGACATCTATTGCGGTTATTTTCCGAAATAAGCCGAACGGTGAAGCGGAAGATATTCTCAGACGCTTCAAGCAGCTTCACGGCGGCGATATTTTCATCACCATGGGCGAAAGGACCGACGATCCGTCGCAGATAAGGAATTCCTATCTCTCAGCCGAAGCACTTATGCGTGACCGATTCCTCTACTCCGACTGCGAGCTGCTGACACCCGAAATGCGTGCAGATACCCGTGAGGAAGCAGACCTTGACAGCTATGCCGACACTATCTATGCCTTTATTGAAATAAATGACACCGCAAAGCTGAAAAAATGTATGGACGATTTCTGTTCTTCTCTCAGAAAATGCGGATATTCCGCAGAACGCTGCAAGGTAGCCTGCATTACCCTTGTTATGGACATAAACACAAAAATGATAAAAAATATCGGAGAAAAGAAAACGGAACAGATCTTTAACTGTGACCTGATCAGAGATAAGATCGGCAGCTGCGGCGGACTTTTCGACATTATCGAGCTGATGCAGCAGACCTTTACCGAGATATCCAACGTGCATTTCGGAAAGACCACCAAGAGCACCATGGAACGTGTCGTTCGGTACATTCAGGCAAACTATAATCAGGAGCTGCGTCTGGAAATGCTGGCGGGAATTTTCGGCTACAACAGCGCATATCTGGGAAAGGTGTTCCACCAGTACACGGGGGAAAACTTCAACAACTATCTTGATAAAATACGAATTACCGAAGCCAAGCGGCTCCTTGCCATGGAGGAATACAAGGTCTACAAGGTTGCGGAAATGGTGGGATATACCAATATCAACTATTTCCACAATAAGTTCAAAAAATATGTGGGAGTCAGCCCTCTGAGCTACAAAAAAAGCTGCGGAAAAGGCGGTTCCGAATCAGACAGCGAGGAAAACGAGGAATAAGGAGTACCGCATGGAAGAAAAATTAAAGGAGCTTTTGCCCGAAGATACGCTGAAAATGTGGTATGCCTTGACAGCCGAAATGTATAAGCTATATGACGTTGACAGAACATGGAATAAAGGCTTCGGCTGTTGGGATATCGAATACAAATACCGCAGGGGCGGAAAAACGCTCTGCACCCTTTATGCGAAAAAAAGACGCAGCAATTCTTCTTATAATAATTTTCTATCATAAAGTTGACAAAAAATCTGTGCAAAAGCTTGCGTATATGGGTTTTGTGCGGATTTTGAAATCTCTGATTTTGTCTATACTTTGATTAGAAATTAGTATTATCACATACGGCAAAGCGGAAAGAGAAAAATTTGAATGTATAAGAAGCTCAGTTTCCGAGGACATACAAGCTATCTACGACAAAACAACAACGTATCACGACGGAAAATGGCTGTGGATACCGATTGACAATCAGCTGAACATTTCGGATATTATGATTATGCTGAAAATCAAAAGAAAACCAAACAGAAAATAAAAACAGCGTCACAATGTTCAAAAAGCACTGTGACGCCGATTTTTTATTCTTCGGATTTTTGGGAAAGACGTCCGGGAAGCTCGGTAAGAAAAGGAAGTGCAGCACCGATAATCAAAGTAATTATCGAAGCTATTCCACTGCCGTTCAGAGCAAAGCTTTCGCCCTCGGCAAATGCGTAAGAGTAAATTGCATACACAGAGCCGACCATCAGCCCCGCTATAACGCAGTAGGTTCCCTGACGGAATTTTTTCAGCAAAATTGAAATTATCTTCGCCGCCGCAAAAACGCCCACAACAATGCCGATTCCCGCCGGTATCAGGGGCAGACAAGCTGTAATGCGTTCGCTCATGCTTATTCCCGAAGATGTTATGGTGTCGATAGACGCAATTATGGTATCATATGCACCGAAAACCTTCAAAACCATTGAACCGCTGAGCCCCGGAAGTATCATAGCGACCATTGCCGCAAATCCCACAACAGCGAGATAAATCGCATATCCCACCGTCAGCGTGTCAGAACCGCCCGCAATAGGCGTTCCCGAGGTCAGCAGCGTAAAGCCAACCATTGCCGCCGCACCGCAGATAAACGGGATAACATTCACACCTTTGAGCTTTGACTCCTTAACGCTTTCCTTGTAGATCATGGGCAGACTTCCCAGCACAATTCCGATAAAGAAAAACTGCGTCGGCTGATTGTACCGTTCAAACAGCACAGTCAGCACCTTTGCCGTAAGTATGATTCCGATGCCCATTCCCAGAACAACGGAAACCAGAAAACCGAAATTTTCCTTTATCTTCTTTATGTTCAAGTCGATAGCGTCCATAAGCCTGTCATAAAGCTTGAGAACGACTGCCAGCGTTCCTCCGCTGACACCCGGGACGGCGTTTGCAATGCCTATGGCAGTACCCTTTAATGTGTTTACAATAAATTCCTTGATATTCATTTTTTCCTCCGAAAGCTTAATTGTTTTTTCATACAGTAATATTATCCCACAATCCTTCCCAAAATGCAAGAGTTATGCACAAATTTATATTTATTGGATTTTAATAAATTTATCTCTTGATTTTTTTGCTGATTTGTGATATTATATAAATATAACCTATTTACGGAAAGGATTGATCACTGCTATGAAATCTGTTATTACTATCGGCCGTCAGTTTGGAAGCGGAGGACGCGAGATCGGAAGGCTCCTTGCGGAAAAGTACGATATTCCTTTCTATGACAATGAGCTTTTAAAGGCAGCCTCGGAGCACAGCGGAATTGCCGAGGAGTTCTTTATCGAAAACGACGAAAAGCCCGTAAACAGTCTGCTTTATATGCTTTCCACCACCTATTCGCAGGACACACTGCCGTTTAATCATCAGCTGTTTCTTGCACAGTTTGAAGCTATCAGACGCATCGCAAATGAAGGTCCCTGCGTTATTGTCGGAAGATGTGCCGACTACGCTTTGAAGGACAAGAAAAATGTGGTAAACGTCTTTATCCACGCATCAATGGACGCAAGGCTTGACAGGGCTATAAAGGTCTACAACATTCCCGCAAAAAAGGCAGAAGAATACATTCTGCGCAAGGATAAGCAGCGTGCGGCGTACTATAATTTCTACGCCTGCCGCAAATGGGGCGCAGTTGATAACTATCATATGACCATAGACAGCAGCTATATTCCCTACGAGGAATGTGTGGAAATGATAGGCAAGCTTGTTGAGCTTCGTGAAAGCTGCGGCTGCTGATACGTCCTATGAAAAAGTATCTTTCGGATTATATTGCCTTCATCGAAAAGGCTCTTGCTGACAATTCCCTCAGCCGTGAGGAGTTGGAAAGGATATTTGCCGAAATGCCTATGCAAATAGGCTTTATGCAGCATGAACGGCTTATACATCTTATTGTGACCGTGCTGTTTGCGCTGCTGCTGTTTATTTCAATGGCAGCGGCGGCAGCACTAAAAATTCCTGCGTTTTTTCTGCTTTCTCTGCTGCTGCTTGCTTTGCTTATTCCTTACATATCTCACTACTACTTTTTAGAAAATAACGTGCAGAAGCTTTACTCACTTTATAACGCTCTGAATGAAAAAATCAGAAAATCCCATAATCCATAGCTAGGAGTTTTGCCCCTATGAATATTACAAATGACATGGTCGCTTCGGTGATCGAAAACGGTGACATCTACGTTGACTTCCAGCCCATATTCAGCCTTAACACGAAAAAAGTCATAGGAATGGAGGCTCTCAGCCGAGGTGTCTACGACGGCGAGATAGTGTCCCCCTACTTTATGTTTACATACGCCAGAGAGAACGGCGCAGTCCTAAAGCTTGACAGACTCTGCCGCGAAAAGGCAATGAAGGCATTCAGCAGCCAGAGCAGCGAGGCAATGCTTTTCATAAACTTTGAAACCTCCGTACTGAACGAGGTCATTTCGGGCACGGGTGAGATACTGCGCACCGCCGAGGAAAACAGGCTTTCCAGCCGAAATATCGTTATTGAGCTGAACGAGTCTATGGTAAAGGACAATTTCAATCTGATGAAATTTGTGGATTTTTACCGCAGCCGTGGTTTCCTAATAGCCCTTGACAATGTTGGTACGGGCTTTGACACACTAAACCGTATCCGCCTTGTAAACCCCGATATTATCAAGATCGACAAAATGATCGTCACAGGCATTGAATCCAACAACTATAATCAGGAGGTTTTCAAGTCCATTATAAATACTGCCAGACAGTGCGGCGCAATGACTGTTGCCGAGGGCGTTGAAACGGTGGACGAGGTCATCACATGTATGCTTATGGGAGTTGACTATTTCCAGGGCTTCTACTTCTCCCGCCCCGACAAGTTCAACACGCTTTTCTCCAATGACACAAGAATTCGCCTTGAAGCGGCGGCACAAAAGCTCAACATCAGCATAAAGAAAAATCCCACCGTTGTTACCATGCAGGTGGAAACCTATAAGCGTATCATCTACGATCTGGTAAACCGTCTTAGCTGCTCCGACGGCACAGACTATGACCATGAGCTGGAGGAATATATGTCTGAGCATGACGAACTGGAGGCAGCATTCCTTATTGACAAAAACGGCGTTCAGATAACGCATACAGTTATGCACCCCGACCAGGAGATAATGAACGGCTTTTCTCCCGCCGTCCCCGGAGATAATCACGGCATAAAGAATTATTTTTATGCCGTCAGCGAGCAGATAGAGGACCCGTTTATTTCGGGCTGGTACATTTCCGCCGCAACGGGTATGTCCTGCAAAACCATTTCATCGAAGTTTTACAGCAAAACAGGCGATTTTATCGTTGCATGCGTTGACCTCAAAAAATTCTGACTTGGCAACTGCTGATATAATTGACATTTCTATTTTTCTGTTGCTTGAGTGAGTTATTAAGTGGGTGTTCGACAATGCAAAACCGCCGTTTCCGAGAAAAATTCGGAAACGGCGGTTATTTTTACGGTTCTTCTTCCTTATTGTCGAGAACAAAATCTATTACCTTACGGTAAAATTCAACAGGGTCGGCGAAAATCTTGTCCTTCATAAACTCCGCCTGCTCACGGTCGGGAGCGTATATGCTCATTTTCAGCAGATCAAAACCGCTGTCCTTTATAACTGTATTGAGATAGCAGCCGTTGGGAGCGTCGGTAATGGTGTTGTCAACAATGGCGTTCCTGCGCTTTACCGACATATGCCGCAGCGCAGCCGTCATAAGACGCTTTCTGAATATCTCGTGCACATTATCGGAGAAAAACTCGGCACTCATTCTGCCCTTTTCGCCCAAGGTATAGACCTTCTTACCGTCCCTTTCACTGACAATGACCGCACCCGTTTCTTCAAGGACGGCAATAGCGTCGGAAAAATAGAAATAGTTGATTATCTCGCTTTCCATAATGATCTCCACAAGCTCGTCGTGTGTTATGGGGACATTCAGCTTGTTAAGAAGATAGCAAAGCAAGACCTTGACCGAATGAAGCGAATTCACTTCAATGTGTGAAATATCTTCGTCCATTTTACCCTCCCAAACCCTCGTCACAATCGGCGTAAATTCTATCAGAAATTAGGATAATCCAACATATGGGAAAGAATTGCAATGTTCGCAGCCGCCTCAACACAGGGAACTGCTCTGGGCACAACACAGGGGTCATGTCTGCCCTTGACGGTGATAACATCGTTTGTCATGGTGGAGTAATCAATGGTGTTCTGCTCCCTGGCAATTGACGGAGTAGGCTTGAAGGCTGTGCGGAACACAATAGGCATTCCCGAGGAAATACCGCCCAGAATACCGCCGTGATTGTTGGTTTTCGTGAGAACGTGTCCCTGCTCGTTCACATAGAATTCGTCATTATTCTGACTTCCCGTGAGATTTACCACGTTAAAGCCCGCACCGAACTCAATTCCCTTAACAGCAGGAATTCCGAAAACAAGCCGTGAAATGCTGTTTTCCAGTCCCTCAAACATAGGCGAACCGACGCCTGCGGGAACGTTGATAACAGCACATTCGATAATGCCGCCCAGACTGTCCAGAGATGTTCTTGCAGCATCGATATCAGCGATCATTGCCTCGCCCTTTTTATCATTGATAACGGGGAATTTCTTGTGTCTGAGAGCAATAGCCTGTTCTCTGGTGACGTTAATGGGATCAAAAGAAGTGTCCTTTATCTTGTGTATCTGCTTAATATGAGTAGCGGTGTAAATGCCACGTCTTTCAAGTATCTGACCGCAGATAGCACCCGCAAAAACCAGCGGAGCAGTCAGACGTCCCGAGAAATGTCCGCCGCCTCTTACGTCATTGAAGCCCTTGTAACGCAGTGCACCCGTATAATCTGCATGACCGGGACGGGCAAGCTTTGCCACGTTTCCGTAGTCCTGAGAATGTTGGTCGGTGTTGTTGATGAAAACAGCCAGCGGTGTGCCTGTGGTCCTGCCGTTGTAAACGCCCGACATAATGTTTGGCATATCGCTTTCTCTGCGCTGTGTAGAGGTTTTGTCCTTTTTGGGTGCCCTTCTTTCCATAAACGAAAGAAGCTCCTCCATGTCAATTGCTTCCCCGGGAGGAAGGTTGTCAATAACTGCGCCGATGGCAGGTCCGTGTGATTCTCCGAATATAGAAATTGTAATGTTGTGATTCCAGAAAGATGACAAGAAGCTTCAACCCTTTCTAAATTTTATCCTGTGATTTCGATTTTTCCGCCAAGCCTTGTAAGATCATCAAAGAAGGTGGGATAGGATTTATTCACCGCTTCTGCACCCAGAATGGTAACGGGAGCATCTGCCCTGAGAGCCGCAATTGCTGCTGACATTACTATTCTGTGGTCATTGCAGCCGTCAACAGTGCCGCCCTTGAAGCCGTGAACGGGAATAATCTCCAGCCTGTCGTCAAATGACTTGACATTTCCGCCGATGGCATTCAGCGCATTTGCAATAGCCGTCAGACGGTCACTTTCCTTGATTTTAAGCCGCTTTGCGCCGACAATTTCCGACTTTTCGGACGTAAAAGAAGCAAGCACCGTCAGTATCGGCACAAGGTCGGGAATGTCGGTGGCGTCCGCCGTAAATCCGCCTAAAACACCGCTATTTTTATTATAACCTATTTCATCTAAAATTTCAAGGATTTTCTTGTCACCTTGTACAGAATTTTTATTAAGATTTTTCACATCGACAGATGAACCCAGCGCATTTGCGGTAAAAAAGAATGCCGCCTGCGAAAAATCTCCCTCAACAGCGCAGTTTTTCGCCCGGTAACGCTGATTTCCTCGGATAAGATAGCAAAGCTGTCCGTCAATGTTAGCTTCTCTTACGGAAATACCGAAATCCCGAAGAACGGAAACCGTCATATCCGCATAAGGCTTAGATTCCAGACGGGATCTGAGCTTTATTACAGAATCCCCTCCGCAAAGAGGCAGTGCAAACAGCAGTCCCGTTATAAACTGAGAAGAAATGTCCCCTTCAAGCTCATATTCTCCCGGACAAAGTCTTCCACTGACGGAAAAGGGCATAGTGTTATTGTAATCGAAGGCAACGCCCTTTTTGCTCATTTCCCTGATATAGGGGGTGATGGGTCTTTCGGGCAGCTTTCCCCTTCCACGAAATTCTGCGGAAATTCCCAAAGCAGACGCTACGGGAATTAGAAAACGCAGTGTGGAACCGCTTTCGCAGCAATTGATTACAGCGGACGATTTCGGGGACGAAATGCCCTTCACCGTGTACTCGCTGCCGTTCACGGAAATCTCGGCACCCATTGCCGTCATAGCCGAAACAGTTGCCGCAATGTCCACGGAATTTGTAACGTTGGACACCACCGACACTCCGTCGGAAAGTGCCGCAGCTATCAGACAGCGGTGCGAGAAGCTTTTTGAGGACGGTATATCCACACTTCCCGAAAGCTTACCGGGATAAACGGTAACGTTCATATTATCATCCTTTCAGCATCTCTAAAAACTCGGGAACGGGCATTTTCCTGATAAACGATTTTCCCGAATCCTCGCAGATAATTATGTTAATGGAACCGCCCATTCTCTTCTTGTCGTTGAGAGCGGCTTCTCCCAATTCATAGGGCTTGGGCTCAACGGAAATATTCAGCTTGTAACGTTCAAGGCAAGCCGTCAGCTCCTCGGTCAGACCCTTGCGGCAAAGTCCGTTATCCTCCGCAAGACGGGTTATCATCATCATACCGACAGAAACCGCCTTGCCGTGGGAAATTCCGGTGTAATTGTAATACTGCTCAATGGAATGAGCCAGCGTGTGACCGAAGTTGAGAAGCATTCTCTCCCCCGTGTCAAACTCGTCATTTTCCACCACGTCACGCTTGATGGAAACACATTCGGCAATAACTTCTTCCAGAATTTCGCCTATATTTTCCAAATCGTGA
Organism: uncultured Ruminococcus sp.; assembly: GCA_945877315.1. Taxonomy (GTDB): domain Bacteria; phylum Bacillota; class Clostridia; order Oscillospirales; family Ruminococcaceae; genus UMGS1889. Next base: position 39,255 of record CAMCRP010000009.1, read on the forward strand.
CGGGACAGCTTGTCAAAAAGTCCCGCAGATTTTATCATTCCGTACTTAACGACCTCGCCCATTCCGTCAATGAAAAATTCCTCGGGAAGGGTGGAAAGAGCGTCAATATCGCAGATAACAAGCTTTGGCTGCTTGAATGCGCCGACGAGATTTTTTCCCGCCTTGATGTCAACAGCAGTTTTTCCGCCGACAGAGGAATCCACCTGTGCCAGCAGAGTTGTGGGAATCTGAACAAAATCTATCCCCCTGAGATATGCCGCAGACGCAAATCCCGCCATATCTCCCGTAACACCGCCGCCCAGGGCAACCAGCACGTCCGAACGTGTAATATGATTTTCCGCAAGAAAATCGAAAATTTCCGAAAGAACAGCAATGCTCTTTGAAGCCTCGCCATGAGGGAATGTAAAGCTTACCACCTCAAATCCCGCAGCTTTAAGGGACTTTTCCACCCGCTCACCGTATAAGCCGTAAACCGTATCATCGGAAACTATCGCCGCCTTTGCCGCCTTTGTGACCTGTCTGATACGTTCACCGCAGCTGTCAAGCAGTTCATGTCCGATAATAACATCGTAGCTTTGAGATGCTTTTACACTGATAGTCTGCATGATTATTTCTCCTTTAAAAAATGCTGAGAAAATGCCGAAAACTCGTTATAGTATGATAGTAATGTGTTTTTTCGTCATTCTTTCCCCGCCTTCGGCGGGAAAAGAATGACACCAAGCAGCTTATCAGCCGATGGTACGTCCCATGAATTTAGCAGCAGCGTTTATCCTCTCCATAACCTCCGCAAAACGTGCGGGTGTCAGCTGCTGACCGCCGTCGGAAAGTGCGCTTCTAGGGTCGTTGTGAACTTCAATTTCAAGAGCATCTGCACCCGCAACGATAGCTGCCAGAGAAAGGGGTTCGATAAGAGATGTCAGACCGCCTGCATGAGAAGGGTCTGCACATACGGGCAGATGAGATTTCTGCTTGATAAGCGGGATTGCGGAAACATCGAAGGTGTTTCTTGTCATGGTTTCAAAGGTTCTGATACCTCTTTCGCAGAGAATTACCTGCTGATTTCCCTCGGACATTATGTACTCTGCAGACATAAGAAGCTCTTCAATGGTGTTTGCAAGACCTCTTTTCAGAAGAACAGGCTTGTTTACACGTCCGAGAGCCTTCAGAAGCTCAAAGTTCTGCATATTTCTTGCACCTACCTGGATTACGTCAATATCTGCAAAAAGGTCAATATCCGCAGCACTCATTATCTCGGTAACGATAGGCAGACCTGTAATGCTTCTTGCCTTAATAAGCAGCTCAATGCCCTTTTCACGGAGTCCCTGGAAGGAGTAGGGAGATGTTCTGGGCTTGAATGCGCCGCCTCTGAGCATTGTTGCGCCTGCTTCCTTAACGGCAACAGCTGTTGTGATTATCTGCTCCTCGGACTCAACGGAGCAGGGACCCGCAATTATCTGTAAAGAACCGTTTCCGATCTTTACGCTGCCGCAGTCGATAACGGTATCCTCGGGGTGGAACTTTCTGTTGGCGTTCTTGTAAGGCTCCTGTACACGCTGAACGTTTTCAACGCAATCCTGAGCCATAAGGGATTCGATATCAATGTGAGATGTATCACCTACCAGACCCATAATGTTCTTGTGGGCACCTGTGATCTCGTTTATTTTGACATCATGCTTGTCCAGTACGGAACGAAGTCTGTCAATGCTTTCCTGTGCAGCATTCTGCTTTAAAATAATGATCATCTGAAAATTCCTCCTAAAATAAAAAAGCTGCGAACTACACAAATAGCCGCAGTTAAGATACAATATTTATCGGGCATACGCCTGAAATACTACCTGTTGCAGCAATTCTTATTTTTTGCATGATAAAATCGTCCGAAGCTATAAAAGCTCAGACCCGCAAAAAACATGAAATTTACCGCAGCAAAAAGGTTAATCATGGCGAATTACTCCCAATAATTTTTACTTTTTTATTATAAACCCAAATTTTTCTGCTGTCAAGTAGTATTTGCAGATATTAATTTTTTGTACACAAAATCGTTAAAATACTCCGCTGTCAAAACCTGTCAAACGGCATAATATAAACTGAGGTGACTTATTATGATATGCGGAGAATCTGTGGCTGCGGGGATAACCGCCATTGCAGCCACCATTTCGAGCGGACGTTCTGCCGAAAAGATAGCCGTCCTCGCAGCAATTTTCGTGCATCTGGGCGACACACTTGAAACAATTTCCGTTTTTCGGGCAAAACAGGAGCAATGTACCGAAAAAAGCCGTTAAAAAACCGCCGATGAATGATTTGTCGGCGGCTTTTTGATCAATTTATCTCATAACAATGTAGACCATATATGCAGCATAAAGCAGCACAAGAATGATACCCTCAACTCTGGAAACCTTCCGTGATGTAATGCAGAAAACGTAAACCAGCAGCATAACAAAAATCAGGATAACAAGGTCGATGATGTTTTCCATGCTGATATTCAGCGGGTGAACAGCAGCTGATGAAGCCAGAACGAAGAACACGTTGAAAATGTTGGAGCCCACAACGTTTCCCACAGCCATATCACTTTCGCCTTTTTTTGCCGCAACAACGCTTGTCACCAGCTCGGGAAGGGACGTTCCCACCGCAACTATGGTCAAGGCAACCAGCGCCTCGCTGATACCGAAGGCGTATGCGATTTCCGTTGCGGAATTTACCACCAGCTGACCGCCGCCGATAATTCCCGCAAGACCGAGAATCGAGAAGATAACCGCCTTGCCTATGGTGTACTTCGGCTGAACATTTTCCTCGGGCGGTGAATTCTTTATGGAATCAAGCGCAGTTGACAATACCGAATACAGGAACACACCGAAGAACAACAGCAGTATAATACCGTCCGAACGTGACAGCACATTTGCCTTGCCCTCGCCAAGATATAGATCTCCCGAAAGCACTATCAGTGCAAACACCGCCAGCATTGAGAATGGGTATTCCCTGGCAATTATCGCCTTTTCGATATTTATTGGACGAATTGCGGCGCAGATACCGATAACCGCCAAAAGATTAAACAGGTTTGAACCGATGACATTTCCCATAGCAATGTCATTCTGTCCCTTTACGCCCGCAATAATGCTTACCGCAGCCTCGGGCGCACTTGTGCCGAACGCAACTATTGTCAGACCGATTATCAATGACGGAACCTTTAGCTTTACGGCGATGGACGAGCTTCCGTCAACAAAAAAATCTGCTCCTTTGACCAGCAGGACAAGCCCCACAGCCAAAAGTAAAATTTGTACAATTATCATTTTATCCTCCCAATCATTCGGTGAAGCTTGTGAGAGTGAGCAGCACCGAAAGCATATTTTCCTTGCCTTTACCGCAGGAATTATCGACTGCAACTATCATTATTATCACCCTTTCAAAAAAGTATTCCGCACAGCAATGCCGCACGGAACACCATGGTACCAACGCCATTTGACATCGGCTATTATCAATAAAGCATAGAAAGAAGCTTTTCCTTCTCAGTCTTGAACTCCTTTGCGGATATAAGGTCATTGTCCCTCATGCTCTTGAGCTTCTTAACGGCAACCTCGAATTCCTCCAATGTCATATCGGGGAGAACCTCCTGAGCGCCTGCCATTTCGGAAACCTTGGGAGCAGCCTCAGCCTGAGCGGATTCCATTATCTCGGCAAATGCCTGTTCAGCAGCGTTCTGACGCTCGCCTTCCATAATAAGTCCGTACTTCTTTTCGGGGAAATAGGTCTGGAAGAAGCTGTAGGATTCGGGAGAAAGCTCCAGCTCAATGTATCTCTTAAGCGTCTGGGACATAAATCTCAGCACCACATTATCCTCGGCAACGGTGTATCTGTAAGCGTCCACCTGTATCTCGCTGGGATATTTTTCAATGGTATTGTCGCCGTCGCCTGCGGGAGTAATTCCCATAGGACCGAACATTGCGCCCTTAATAACATCGGAGATTATGGAACGTGAACGGATAAGGAAGGTTCCACCAAAGGAGCTGGACAGAGCATGAGCTTCATAGCCCAGAGTCTGACATTTTTCGTAATAATTGATGTCGTCATAAGCAATGACACCATGAGCATACTTCTTCCCTTCCCCGTCGATAACAAGGAAATTCAGGCTGTTGTCCTCGCCCGCATAGATGTATGCGCCGCCGTTGTCGCTCTTCTGAAGCTCTGCAACAGGACGTTCAGTGCTGCCGATAAATCTCGCATATATCTCGTCGGCATATGTATTGGCAACAGCGGGAGCTTCCTGTACAGGCTCTGCTGCGGGAGCGGGAGCAGCCGGTTCTGCGGGAGCTGTCGGTGCAGGTGCGGGAGCAGCCTGTGCGGGTTCAGCATCAGCAGCTTCGACAGGTGCAGCGGAGGAATTTCTCTCAGCCGCCTCAGCAGCGATCTTCTCCTCAATACGCTTTCTGCGAAGCTCCTCCTCCTTCTTGGCACGCTTTTCAACAAGTTCGTCATATTCAGCCTTAACGTCGTATATCTTCTTGATAACGTTATCAATAGCATCAAGACAAGGGAGAATGATACGCTTTCTGTTCATATAACCCTTTGACGTGTCCTCAAGCTGGATATAAAGGGGGCTGGCCTTCTTGTTTTCATTTACATAAATTTTTGTAATCTGATCAAGTGAACAATTGAATCTGCAATACTCGGGATCGGTTTCCTGAGTGCCCTTCTGCTCGCAGACAAAGCCCTGACCGTAAATATGAGCCGAAGTAATTGTCAGGTTGATCTCCTGCGGCTTGGCAAGCACTGATGGTCTGTAAAGAGATTCATAGTACGCAAGCTTTTCTTCGTTGTACATATTTGCCTGATTACTCATTTTTCAACACTACTTTCCGCAATAATATTAATATGCCCTAAAATAAGGACGGTTTAAACCCTCGGGACACAATAATCCCGATTTAGAAATATTGTGAACCGAAGGTAATATTTTTTCATCTACAATAAGTATATCATAGATAAACAATAAAGTCAACCCATTTTATTCATTTAGCATTAATAAAATTTTCTGCAAGCCAATATTTGACAAATTGCACAAAAATCAGCCTAAGGATTTAACAGCTTCAACAGCCTTTTCAAGCCAATTTCCGTTAAATCCCTCAATAGTACCGCTGTCACAAGCCGCCGTGATCTCGGGTGCAACGGGAATTCTGCCCAGCAGCGGAACGCCGTACTCCTTTGCCGTTTCCTCGATATGACTTTCGCCGTATATCATAATTTTCTTACCGCAGTCGGGACATTCCACATAGCTCATATTCTCCACAAATCCGAGAATAGGTATCTCCATAACTCTCGCCATAGTAACTGCCTTTGCGACTACCATGGAAACCAGATCCTGCGGAGAAGTAACGATAATAACGCCGTCCAGCGGGATAGACTGGAATACCGTCAGAGGCACATCGCCCGTTCCCGGAGGCATATCAACAAACATATAGTCAACATCGTCCCAGATAACGTCTGTCCAGAACTGCTTAACAACTCCCGCTATAACGGGACCCCTCCAGATAACGGGATCTGTGGGATTTTCCAGCAGGAGATTAATGGACATAACGCCGATGCCGCCGGCAGTTTTTACAGGGAGTATACCGTCCTCAACGGAGATCGCCCGCTCGTTCAAACCGAACATTTTCGGGATAGACGGACCCGTTATATCGGCGTCCATTATGGCAGTTTTCTTGCCCTCTCTTGACATAAGAACAGACATCATACCTGTAACAAGGGACTTTCCGACACCGCCCTTTCCGCTTATAACGCCGATAACCTTTTTAATATTGCTTTTTGCGTGGGGCTGCTCGATAAAGCTCTGCTTCTCGGTTCTTTCGGAGCAGTTTGAGGAGCAGCTGCTGCAATCGTGTGTACATTCACTCATATTTTTATTTCCTTTCCGTTAGCCATTTTTCGGCTATATTTATAGTATACCATATCGGTTTGATATTGTCAATAGTTTATGAAAAATCTCACGTACAATGTATGCGGTTGTGTAATATCAACAAATATTATTTTGTCAAAAATCCCCCGACTTGCGTATTTTTCCGCAAATCGGGGGATTTTATAATAATTATTCCTTAACTATATTATCGGAAACAGCCTCATCAAAAAGCTCCTGAACCTCAGTATCGGGGGCTTTGTCTATGAGAGAAACAACAACCGTCACAATGCAGGAAAGTGCAAATCCGGGAACAATGGAGTATAGCACTCCGTCAAGATGGAGAATGTTCGACCAGAGCAGAACCATTCCGCCGCCTGCGATGATTCCCGCAACAGTGCCCTTTAGAGTAACTCTCTTCCAATACAGCGAGAAGAGGATCGCGGGGCCGAACGCCGCACCAAATCCCGCCCAAGCGTTGGAAACGATGCCCATAATGGAATCGTTGGGGTTCAGAGCCAGAATACAAGCAATAACGGAAATAACGATAACCGCAATTCTGCTGACCCACATAAGCTGCTTGTCGCTTGCCTTCTTGTTGAGAACAACGGAGTAAAAATCGTTTGCAACAGCCGAAGCGGTAACCAGCAGCTGAGAATCCGCCGTACTCATAATGGAAGCCAGCACCGCCGACAGGAACACGCCCGCCAGCACGCCGGGGAACATATCCTTAACGACCTTGATAAAGATAAGCTCCTGCTCGCCAGCAGAAAGTGTAACGCCGATGCTGTCCAGATAAACACGTCCCAGAATACCGATAAGAACAGCGGCAGTCAGAGAAATGATTACCCATACAACAGCGATGATTCCCGACTTCTTGACCATCTTGCTGTCCTTGATTGCCATAAATCTTACAAGGATATGAGGCATACCGAAGTAGCCCAGTGCCCATGCAAGGTCGCTGATAATAGCATTTGCACTGCGTCCCTCAAACATAGACGCATAACCCGCAGTAGATGCACCCTCGGCAGCTATCTTCTGAGTTTCCGCTATCATCTCGGGAGAAAAATTTGCGATGGAGTTCACCAGAGCGATAGGCAGCGCAACGATCGCCATTATCATCAGCATACCCTGAATGAAATCCGTCCACGCAACGGCGTAGAATCCGCCCAGGAATGTGTAGGAAATGATGATAACAGCGGAAATTATAACAGCCGCCTTCACATAAGTTTCATTTGTCGAATCAATATTGAAAACTATCTGAAACAGCTTTCCGCCCGAAACGAACGCCGAAGTGGTGTACACTAAGAAGAACACGAAAATTACCGCCGCACAGACAACTCTTACCACAGGGCTGTCCGTCTTGAAACGGTTCTGGAAATACTGCGGGATAGTGATAGAATCCCCCGCCACCTCGGTGAACCGTCTGAGCCTTTTTGCCACGAACACCCAGTTGAGAAGCGTTCCTACAGCAAGACCGATAGCTATCCAGTAGTTGCCCATACCGCTTGCGTATGCGGCACCGGGAAGTCCCATAAGCAGCCAGCCGCTCATATCCGAAGCCTGAGCGGACATTGCGGTTACCCAGCTGTTGAGCTGTCTTCCTGCAAGGAAATACTCGCTCATTTTCTTGGAGCGCTTGGTAAAATAGAAGCCTATTCCCAGCATTATCAGGAGATAGACCGCAAATGTGGCAAGTACGTCAACATCTGCATTTTTGAAAAAATCCATTGCTTTCACCCATTCTAAAAGTTTTATATCGAAATACCGACTATATTATTTTAGCACATTATCAGGTATTATATATGGATATTTTCTGAATTTTGGAAAATTTCCGCAAAAAAGTCCCGCCAAAGCATTTCTATATGCCTTGACGGGAACAAAATTATTCGTATCTGAGTGCTTCTATAGGATCGTACTTTGCCGCCTTGTTTGCGGGGTAATATCCGAAGAAAACACCGATAGCCATGGAGAATGTAACTGCAATGATTATTGCACTTACCGAAGCAGGCGCAGTCATTCCAATAGCCATTCCGACAATATTTCCCAGAAGCAGACCGAGAAGTATGCCGATAACACCGCCGATAAGACAGATTATCATAGATTCGGTGATAAACTGCATTCTGATGGAACCGTTTGTGGCACCAAGCGCCTTTCTGACACCTATCTCACGGGTACGCTCGGTAACGGAAACCAGCATAATATTCATAACGCCAATACCGCCAACAAGCAGGGAAATTCCCGCAATGATCGTGATGACTGTTGAAACGATGCCTATCATACTTGAGAACATGGAAAGCTCCTGTTCTGCGGTATAGCTCATAACCTCAACGGCATCATTGTCGCGGTAATAGCGGGTGTTGAAAAACTCCACAGCGTCCGCTGCCAGCTCGGGTACGGATTCATCTGCGTTACCCATAAATGTGAAATAGTAGAAATATCCAACGCTTGTAATATCTCCGAAAGAAGCCATAAGCTGTGCTGTCGTGACAGGGATATAGATAGTGGTGTCCCAGTCCTCCCCTGTCATATTTACCATTGCGCTCATAAGCTTTGACATTGAGGACTTATACACGCCTACCACCGTGAAATCATATGAAAGACTATTGTATGTGAATGTAAATATCTTTCCGATAGGATTTTCATCACCGTAGATCTTTGCCGCCTGCTTTTCGGAAATTACACAGACCTGACGGTATGCGTCCATATCCTTGTCGGTGATATATCGTCCTTTTACCAGCTCGGTCATGCTGCCGTTGATGGACCCGGGGCTGACACCGGCTATGTCAACAGACAGATTTTCTCTGTTGACTCTGACAGTACCGCTTCCCGCACTGTCTGACATAGAAACGCTCGTTACCCTGCCCTCAAACTTACTTTCAAACTCCTCGATCATCTCGGAGCTTATAAAATCGCCGAATTCAAAATAGTCCCTGTCGGCGTCAGGTTTGGTATGAAGACCTATCTGAACAAGAGTGGTGCCCAGCGCATCATAGGTATCGGTAACGCTCTTTTCCATAATTCCGCCGAGAGTGGTAATGGTAATAACGGAGCTGATACCGATGATGATACCCAGCATAGTGAGGAAAGCCCTCATTTTGTTTGCTTTCAGGCTGGCAAATGCCAACGCTATATTTTCCCAAAGATTCACTTTCCTTCACCGCCCTTTTTCATTTCTGCGGGATCTCTGCCCGTCATACGGTAAATATCGTCCATTGTACGCTTTGGATTTATCTTTTGTGAAATGATATTTCCGTCCTTCATGGTAAGTATTCTGTCGGTTTCCTCCGCAAGCTCGTTGTTGTGGGTGATAAGCACGATGGTCTTCCCCTGCTCCTTGTTCAGCTTGTGGAAAATGTCCATTACAAGGCGTCCCGTGTAGCTGTCCAGAGCACCCGTAGGCTCGTCGGCAAGAATAATTGCGGGGTCGTTTGCCATTGCCCTTGCGATAGCTATTCTCTGCTTCTGACCGCCCGAAAGCTCGTTGGGAAGATGATTTATTCTGTCCTCCATCTCCACCATTTTCAGAAGCTGCTTTGCCCGTTCATCACGCTGCTTTTTGGGCATTCCGCCGTAAAGCATAGGCAGCTCCACATTTTTCAGCGCATTTGTACGGGAGATAAGATTGAAGTTCTGAAATACAAAGCCTATCTTCTTGTTTCTGATGCCCGAAAGCTCCTTGTCTGCGATCTTCGAAATATCAACGCCGTCTAAATAATATTCACCCGCCGACGGTCTGTCGAGAACACCGATAATATTCATCAGCGTAGATTTACCCGAACCCGACGCACCCACAACGGAAATAAACTCACCCTCAAAGACCGCAAGGCTTATTCCGTGGAGTATCTCCAGCTGATTTGGAGTACCGATGTAAAACGCCTTAAATATCCCTCTCATATCAATGACGGGACGGCGTACGGGCTGACCTGCTGCAGGGTTCTTCTTAGTTTCTTCCAACTTTATCAGCCCTCGCTTTCGGAAGCTTCGGATTCCTTATCCTGACCTCTGAGCTTTACGGTCATACCGTCGGAAACCTTGTTTGTGTTTTCAATGATAAGCATACCCTCGGTCAGACCGTCGCCCGACACCTCAACCATTGACTCTGTTTCCAGACCGAGTGTTACGGGAACAGCCTTAACGGTATATCCTTCGCCGTTCTTTTCAGCAGTATAAACGATGTCGTTTCCGTCCTCGTCCTCGGCAAGCATATCATATCTTACGGAGAAAACATTCTCCTTCTCCTCGGTGATAATGGACAGCTTTGCGCTCATTCCGATAAGCAGCTGTGTATCCTCATCGGAAACGGAAACCTCAACGCCGTAGCTGCCGTTTTCAACAGTAGAACCGTCGGGACCCTTCTGAGTTACGGGAGAAACCTTTGTAACAACGCCGTCATACTCAATATCGCCGCCCAGTGCGCCCGACTTGATGATCACGTCCTGACCTTCCTCGATTCCGATAATATCAAACTCCTTCACAGCGGAGGTGACCTTCAGCTTGTTCATATCCTCGATAACGAACAGCAGACCGTTGGCATAGGAGCCTTCTACCGCATAAACCGCCGTAACAACGCCGTCTGCGGGGGCTTCAACAAGAGCCTCGTCCAGCTTCTTTTTCAGTTGGTCCATACGGAACTCATAGCCGCTGTTGCCCGAAAGTACCCTTGCCTTTTCCGCATTGATGCGCAGCGTTTCAAGCTGATTTTCAACGCTCTTTACAGTGTAATTATACGTATTTTCCGCAATTTCAAGATTTTTCTTTGCCGCTGAAACAGCGTCCTCATATTCGGAAAGCTGCAGCTCATTTCCGCTCTTGACATCGGAAATGCTGTTTTCTGCATTGGTCACGCTTTTCCGGCATAAGGTAACATTCTTTTCCGCAAGAGAAACAGCGTCCTCAAGCGTTTTCATGAGCTTTTCCTTTGCATCGTCATACTTTTTCTGTGCTTCGTCCAGCTTTTTCTTTGCTTCGGTAATGGAAATGGCAGTATCAACCTGACTGTCGCCGTCGATCTCCTCATAACCGTATCTGTTGACCTTTACCGCATTGTCGTAAACCTTTTCCGCAGCCTTGACCGCTTCGTCCAGCATTTCCAGAGAGGAAAGGTCGGGATTTTCAAAATTCGACTTTGCGTCTGCCAGATTTTTCTCTGCATATTCAAGATCGATCTTGGCTGTTTCCAAAGCAGATTCAGCCGAACGCAGCTGAGAATCCTTGTCACTGTTCTTGATTTTCAGCGCATCGTCATACTTTTCCTGTGCCTTTGCCAGGGAATCCTTTGCGCTGTCCAGATTGTTCTTGGCATTGGTGATCTCACGGTTCTCACCGTCGTTGTATTCCTTTAACGCTTTGGAATATGCTTCTTCTGCCTCGGTAACGGAATATCCCGCAGATACGCCGTTTCTGTCTATCTCGTCCTGAAGCTGCAGGATCTGCTCATTGACCGATTCGGTGTTAAGGGACGCAAGAATATCGCCCTTTTTGACGGTATCGCCAACTTCAACATTGACAGTTTCTATTTTCAGATCGGAAGCGGAATAAACCTTAGATGTGTTCTTGCTCTCAACAAGTCCCGATGTGGCAATGGAAGACCGCAGAGTGTCCTTGGAAAGCTCCGTAACATCAACATAGACCGACTTTTCCCCGCCCGAGCAGCCCGCAAGCAGCACAGCCGCCGAGAGAACCGAAACCGCAGTTAAAGCCTTTTTCTTTTTCATATGAATTACTCCTTTATGTAGTCTGGATATTTTTCTGTTCGAATTGTTTATATTATATCATCTATAATATGCTTTGTCAATCAGCATTTTGCATAATATTCGTCGCCTGTTTCAGCTGTACTATGTGACATAATACAGATATTATATCAATTGGCTTTTTGCAAAATATTCATTATGATAATCATTATAAGGATCTATCCTAAGAAAATCCTTTAAAAAGTCTAAGAAAAACATAAAGATTTTCCGTTGATTTCCTTCGAACGCAAATATAGCTTACCACATATTTTGTCAAATGTCAATATAATTTACTAATAATCCAAAAAAATCTGCCCATTACAGGCAGACAGTTCAGCATTTTGTTTTCAGAATATCGCAGAATGTCCTCTGTTCGGCGGACAGCTCCCGTCCCCGACGGTAAACTATCATATCACAGAAGCTGCTCGGGGAGTCTGAAATAGGACGGCATATCAAACCGCTGCCTTCAAGCAGGCTGTTCTCAACGGGAGCCGTAATAAAAAATCCGTTTTTCACCGTGCGCAAGAGCGATACCGCCTGACCGCCCGGCACAGAGATCGTTTGACGTTTGAAAGCTATCCCCAACTGCGCACCGCCGCTGCGGGACGGCGAAACTATCTCCGTACAGCCGCAGAGAGAGTCTGTTGAAACGGTTTCCGACTGTGCAGACGGATTTTCCTCATTCATTATAGCGCAGGGACGGAATATCCCCACCGATTCACAGGTCAGTCCAAGCTCGTCTATCTCCCTCGGATAGCTGTCGGCGTCGCTTTCATCGGCGGCAAATCGCACAATACCAATGTCGGCATATCCCTCGGAAACGTTTTTCAGTGTGGTGTGAAAATCTGCTTCGGAAAACTCAAAACAGCAGTCCGACGCATAAACCGCAAATCTCCCGATTGCCTCGGAAATATATCCGCTGTAAACTCCCAACACCGACAGACGCTTAGCCGCCGTTTCCGCAGACCTGTAAGCCCCCTCCAGCTCACAAAACTGCGCAAGCACAAACTTTGCCTTCTCTATGAATTCTCGTCCCTCCGACGTGGGCTCAACTCCCTTGGTGGTGCGGCGGAAGATTTTTATCCCCAGCTCGTTTTCCAACTCACGAACCGCCTTGCTGAGATTTGGCTGTCCCATAAACAGGTTAGCTGCCGCCTTTGTGATAGAGCCTGTTTTCTCTATCTCCGCAATATATCTGATATGTGAAATATTCAATTTATCCCACAACCTTTTATAATAGTATAGCTTCGATATTCTCAAAAAGAATGTCACCTATATAAATTATACATTACACAAAACCGTTTGTAAATGGTAAAATTATAGTAACTGAAAATTCGACGTTTTAAACAAAGATTTGCATTAAGGTTGGAGTTTTTTTGCTGTAATTTTCGGTGTAATCCTTCCGCAAAATTAACTTTTTGCGGATAATATGTAAAGGACTGAAAATATGTATAAGATTGTAAGAAAAAAAGAGCTTAATCCCACTGTTACCCTGATGGAGATCGAAGCTCCCAAAGTCGCAAAGAAGGCAGAACCGGGGCAGTTTATCATTCTCAGAGTTGATGAAAACGGAGAAAGAATTCCCCTAACCGTTGCGGATTTTGACCGTGAAAAGGGCACTGTCACAATCATCTTCCAGATCGTAGGCGCAACTACCGAAAAGCTGAACCACAAGAACGAGGGCGAGTTCATTCAGGACTTTGTAGGTCCTCTCGGTGTTCCCTCTCATGTTGACGGACTGAAAAAGGTCGCTGTTGTAGGCGGCGGCGTTGGCTGTGCAATTGCATATCCTATCGCTAAGAAGCTGCACGCTCTGGGCTGCGAGGTACATTCCATAGTTGGCTTCAGAAACAAGGATCTTGTTATTCTCGAGGACGAATTCAAGGCTTCCAGCGACGTTCTCAAGATGATGACCGATGACGGTTCCTACGGCGAAAAGGGTCTTGTTACCAACGCTTTGAAGGAGCTTATCGAAGCAGGAAATCAGTACGATGAGGTTATCGCAATCGGACCCCTGATAATGATGAAATTTGTATGCGCACTCACAAAGGAGTACGGCGTAAAGACCGTTGTTTCCATGAACCCCATTATGATCGACGGCACGGGAATGTGCGGCGGCTGCCGTCTTACCGTTGGCGGCGAAACAAAGTTTGCCTGTGTTGACGGACCCGATTTTGACGGACATCTTGTTGACTTTGACGAAGCTATGGCTCGTTCTACTATGTACAAGCCCTTTGAACGTCAGCGTCACGAGGAAACCTGCAATCTGTTCAAGAACGCATAATTTACTGTAAAGGAAGATCAGAAAATGGCTAATATGTCACTAAAGAAGAATGAAATGCCCTCTCAGGCACCCGATGTCCGCAATAAAAACTTTAAGGAAGTTACTCTCGGCTATACACCCGAGCAGGCAGTTGACGAGGCAAACAGATGCCTTAACTGCAAAAACAAGCCTTGCGTAGGCGGCTGTCCCGTTGCTATCGACATTCCCGAATTTATCTCAAAGGTAAAGGAGTCGGATTTCGAGGGCGCATATCAGATAATCGCAAAGTCCAGTTCTCTCCCCGCTGTCTGCGGACGTGTTTGTCCTCAGGAAACACAGTGTGAGTCCAAGTGTGTAAGGGGTATCAAGGGCGAGCCTGTTGCTATCGGCAGACTGGAAAGATTTGTATCCGACTGGCACAATGCAAATGTAACCGCATCACCCGAGGTTCCCGCTTCCAACGGTCACAAGGTAGCAGTTGTAGGCGCAGGCCCCGCAGGTCTTACCTGTGCAGGAGATCTTGCTAAGATGGGCTACAAGGTAACTGTTTTCGAGGCACTTCACCTTGCAGGAGGCGTTCTGGTTTACGGTATTCCCGAATTCAGACTTCCCAAGGCTATCGTTCAGAAGGAAGTTGACAGTCTGAAGGCAATGGGCGTTGAAATCGAAACCAATATGGTAATCGGTAAGGTAGAAACCGTTGACGAGCTGTTTGAGGAAGGCTTCGAAGCTGTATTTATCGGTTCGGGCGCAGGTCTGCCCAGATTTATGGGGATCCCCGGCGAGTCCCTCAAGGGCGTTTATTCCGCAAACGAGTTTCTCACCCGTGTAAACCTGATGAAGGCTTACAGAGAAGGTGCAGATACACCTATCAAGAAGAATACAAACGTTGCAGTCGTAGGCGGCGGTAACGTTGCAATGGACGCTGCAAGAAGTGCTCTCCGTCTTGGCGCAGAGAAGGTTTACATCGTTTACAGACGTGGTATGGAGGAGCTTCCCGCACGTAAGGAGGAGATCGAGCATGCAGAGGAAGAGGGCGTAATCTTCAAAACTCTCACAAATCCCGTTGAAGTCCTCGGTGATGAAAACGGCTTTGTTAAGGGCATCAAGTGCGTTGAAATGGAGCTTGGCGAACCCGATGATTCAGGCAGACGCCGCCCTGTTGTAAAGCCCGATTCCGAGTTTGTTATTGATGTTGACTGCGTGATCATGTCCATCGGTACATCTCCCAATCCCCTTATCAAGTCCACCACAAAGGGACTTGACACAAATCGTCACGGCTGTATCGTTGCAGATGAAGCAACAGGTGCGACCTCCAGAGAGGGCGTATTCGCAGGCGGCGACGCTGTTACCGGTGCAGCTACCGTTATCCTCGCTATGGGCGCAGGCAAGGACGCTGCTAAGGCTATTGATGAATACATTAAGTCCAAGAGCTGATTTTCTCGGACTATACCCTTTTGCGCCGCAGATTATACCGCATGATCTGCGGCGCTTATTTAATTTATGCAAAATATGATATGGGAGTGATCATTAATTGAACAGAAAGAAATTATTAGCCGTTTTGACAGCTGTTACTATGGCTGCAAGCGGAATGAGTCTGTCGGTGTCGGCTTATGATCTGTCTGAACCCATAGCTGTCGAATTCGTCGAAAACGAACCTATTATCTCCGAAGATAATACGTTAAAATATAACGGAAGTGCTTTATCCTACAATGTGTCAAACGCTGTTGTAAGCAAAACAGCTCTTTCGGGAAGGGTAACAAGCAATATCTCCAATAATAACTACACTGTATGGAGCAAGCCTGTGAATTCCTACCTTTACGAAAGCAGCGACGGCACCTTTACCAGAGTAGAATACTCAAACAAAAGCTTGACAGCAGAGTTATATTCAAAGGATAATAAGCTTATCAGCAGCAGTACTTTGGAAATGGCTTTGCCTATTTTCGGCGGATTTTACTGCGGCAATGAATACAATTATTTAGTTTTCGGTCAGACAAATCCCAATGACAGTGACAGTGTAGAGGTCATGCGTGCAGTTAAATATACAAAGGACTGGAAATATGTTGATGCGCTTTCGGTTTACGGTGCAAACACCTATATTCCCTTTGATGCAGGCTCGCTGAGAATGACGGAAACAAACGGCTTGCTGTACATCTACACCTGTCATGAAATGTATATGTCGAGCGATGGTTATCATCATCAGGCAAATATGACATTTGTTGTTAATGAAGAGGATATGTCCTTAAATCAGTCATACTATGGCATTATGAATATCAGCTATGGATATGTGAGCCACTCATTCAATGAATTCATACAAACTGACGGTGAATATGTTTACCGAGTAGACCACGGCGACGCATATCCCAGATCAGTCAGCATTACAAGATGTAAGGTAGGCGGCAGGATAACAAGCGTAAGCTACAGCCATGTCCTCCCGATAAAGATAGGAGCCACAGGAAATAATCCCACAGGCGTTGAGCTTTCGAAAAACAACTGCATAATTGTCGGAAATACTATCGATCAGAATAATTCGTCCGCAAGCTACAGTGATAAGAGAAACATCTTCGTTTCGGTAATGTCAAAGGATCTGAAAACCAATAATATGCTGCAGCTTACAAACTACCCCGCAGATTCTGATGTCACCGTCAGAACGCCGCAGCTTGTTAAGGTCGATGATGATTTCTTTGCGGTGCTTTGGGAGGAGTACAACAGTACCTACAAGACAACCTCTGTAAAAGCTGTTACTATGGACGGCAGCGGAAACTGCTATAATAATATGGAGTTGTCAAGTACCCGTCTGTCCGACTGTCAGCCGATAGTTACCTCATCTCAGACTATAAAATGGTATGTTTCCGATAATTTAAACGTCATCATGTATGAATTCGATCCGTTTGAACGTCCCGGACACACCCACGAATTTGGCGAAGAATGGGAATCCGATGAAATCAGCCATTGGCATAAATGCTCCTGCGGAAAACGTTCGGTAAAGGAACTCCACACCCCCGACCATGGCACTCTTACAACAGAGCCTACAATGACAACTGAGGGATACGTACAGTTTCAATGCACCACATGCGGTAATCAGATGCTCACACTGACCGTTCCCCCGCTCAGTGCAGAGGAAGATAACATCTCCCGTTTCGTTGAAAGGCTCTACAAAAATATTCTGAACAGAGATTCGGATATTGTAGGAAAAGCAATCCATATCTACAACCTGAAAAAAGGTCAAACCGCCTGCAAGGTAGCATACGACTTCGTATTCTCCAAGGAATTCCTTGAGCTTGACATTTCCAACGAAGAGCGAATCAATAGAATGTATCTCACCTTCCTTAACCGTGAAGCGGATCCCGCAGGTCTGGCGGACTGGACTTCCGTGCTTGATAACGGCTGCTCTATGGGACATATCTTCCACGGCTTTACTCAATCAAACGAGTTTATCGAAATATGCGCCGAATATGGCATAAACCGAGGAACCTGGGAACCCACCGAAAACCGTGACAAGAGTTCAAAGCTGACTGCCTTTGTAGCCAGACTTTACACCAAGGCTATGGGCAGACCATATGACGTAAACGGTCTGAACGACCACACAGGCTCATATCTCGAAAACCGTGATCTCTATCAGCTGGCACATAACTTCATCTTCTCCAAGGAATTCATTGAAAAAAATCTCTCGGACGAAGAATTTGTTGATACTATGTACCACACCTTCTTCGACAGAGAACCCGATCCCGCAGGAAAAGCGGGCTGGCTTGACGAAATGAAGAATGGTATGTCAAGAGAAAACGTGCTTGCGGGCTTTGTCGGTTCGCAGGAGTGCGCCGATCTGGTAGCACGATTTGGCATTTGACCTAATTAATGACATCAGCTTATCAGGATTCTTACTCCAAAGGATCTTTAGTATCCGATTCTTACCGTAAACTTTACGGATAAACTGCTCAGTGATTTATAATTTATACCAAACGCCATTTGAAATATGGAGAAAAATCGCCGAATGATCTTGCATATGCGCAGCTTGCGGCGAGGGATACCCACAATTCAACAGGTGTTTGGTAGTTATCACAGCAGTAACCATATTTTGGGCAAATCAAAGCATAACAAATATGGAGCTGACACATGAAACAAAAAGGAGTATGGTCAAAATGAAAAGAGTAATTTCACTAATGCTTGCGGTGTTTATGACATTAACGCTGTGTGCTTTTCCCGCAAGTGCAGCGACATCAGAGGTATGGGACGGAAGCGTGAACACCTCATGGTACACAGGCACAAATAATTCCTATGACATCAGCACGCCTGCCGAGCTTGCAGGACTTGCAAAGCTGGTAAACGAAGGCAATATGGCTGAAAATGTTGTGATAAATCTTACCTCCGATATTCAGCTAAACGATACAAGCAATTGGAAAAATTGGTACACAACCCCTCCGAAAAACAAGTTCACCCCTATCGGTCTTTCGGGAGATCCAATTAACGGCTACAGTGCCTTCCGAGGCCTTTTTAACGGAAATGGACATTCCATAAGCGGACTGTATGTTAATAATTACCGTCTTGCTGGTCTGTTCGGATATCTTGACAGTGCCTGCGTTTCAAACGTGATCATTAAGGACAGTGTTATTATCGGTTACGATGACGGCAAGACAGAGCTTACAAATGATGGCGTTTACGTCGGAGCAATTGCGGGTATTGCTGAGGGTTCGGTAATTAATCAGTGCGAAAATGACGGCTTGGTGTACGCAGTCGGACCTTCCGATATTTTCAGCGGCGACCGTACTGCTTACGCAGGAGGTATCGTTGGCTCAATGCACACCGAGAACGTTTCGCAGGCGGTCATCGCAGGCGGATTTGCTGTGTTCGGAGTGTTCTATAATCCTTTCATTTTTACAGACGGAAATGGCGGACTGATAAAGAACAGCGGCGTTGTAAACTGCATAAACTTCAATACAGTAACCGCCACATGTGCAAACAGCGCATACAGCGGAGGTATTGCAGGCTGGGGAAACAATGGAATAATTCAGAATTGCCTTAATCTCTACAAACCTACCGCCACAGAAAATAAAAACAGCAAGGGAAAAATCGGTCAGATCGCAGGAGGTCTTTACAACTGCAGTATGATAAACTGCTATTACTGGTATGACGTAAGTAAGCTTAACGCTTTGGGAGATGATTGGAGTACTTCTGTTGTTGAAGTAAAGCGTGAAGCGACCGCCTGCACAACCGACGAAATAATGGAAAAGTCCTTCCCCCAAAGGCTGGGAACGGCTTTCATCTACGCTAAGAACGACAGGCCTTACCTGTCCTGCGACCTTCGCAAGGCAGTAGATGATACCTCAGTTTCCAATTTTGTTGAGCGGCTTTACGAGAATATTCTGAACCGTTCCTCCGACGAAAACAATGTAACACATATTGGCAATCTGAAAGACGGCGAAACTGCATGCAAGGTAGCATACGACTTCGTATTCTCCAAGGAATTCCTTGAGCTTGACATTTCCAACGAAGAGCGAATCAATAGAATGTATCTCACCTTCCTTAACCGTGAAGCGGATCCCGCAGGTCTGGCGGACTGGACTTCCGTGCTTGATAACGGCTGCTCTATGGGACATATCTTCCACGGCTTTACTCAATCAAACGAGTTTATCGAAATATGCGCCGAATATGGCATAAACCGAGGAACCTGGGAACCCACCGAAAACCGTGACAAGAGTTCAAAGCTGACTGCCTTTGTAGCCAGACTTTACACCAAGGCTATGGGCAGACCATATGACGTAAACGGTCTGAACGACCACACAGGCTCATATCTCGAAAACCGTGATCTCTATCAGCTGGCACATAACTTCATCTTCTCCAAGGAATTCATTGAAAAAAATCTCTCGGACGAAGAATTTGTTGATACTATGTACCACACCTTCTTCGACAGAGAACCCGATCCCGCAGGAAAAGCGGGCTGGCTTGACGAAATGAAGAATGGTATGTCAAGAGAAAACGTACTTGCGGGATTTGTAGGTTCACAGGAATGTGCCGATCTGGTAGCACGATTTGGCATTTAACAGAAATGGAGGTAAAAATGAAAATCAAAAACACACTAAAAAAAGCAGCCGCCATGCTGGTTTCCCTCGGCATGGCAGTTACAAGCACCCTTGCAACTGCTTCGGCGGCATTTAACACATCGGAATTTCCGTCGGGCTATACCTATCCCACGCAGATGAGGGGACTGACCGCATTCCAGATAGCTTCCGATATGGGCGCAGGCTGGAATCTGGGAAATTCCCTTGAATCTGAAAATTACGAGGAATATTGGGGCAACCCCAAAACGACTAAGGCTATGATAGACACCATCGCCGCAAAGGGATTTACCACTCTGCGAGTTCCTGTTCGCTGGGACGACCATTATTCAAACGCATCTACATATACTATTGACAGCACATTTATGGACAGAGTTGAAACGGTGGTAAACTATGGTCTTGCCAACGATATGTACGTTATCCTCAACGTTCACCACTGCGATCTGCAAACAAAGGTAACTACCGATACTTCCGTCCAGAACAGCGTAAAAGCCGAGCTTGCAGCTATCTGGACGCAGGTTGCAAATCATTTCAAGAATTACGGCGACAAGCTTATTTTTGAAACCAACAACGAGCCCCGCTGCGGCGAGGACTGGAACGGAAACAGCGCATACTACGACTGCGTAAATCAGTATAACGAAGCAGCAAGAGCTGCTATCAGAGCAACAGGCGGAAATAACACCGAACGTCTGGTAATGATGCCCACCTACTGCGCTTCCGCCGACGAAGCTAAGGTGCTGGGCTGGAAAAAGCTTGCAAATGACGATATGATAGCCGTTTCCACACACGCATATCTTCCCTTTGATTTTGCACATAAATTCCCTGGTGATTCAGAATGGGATCAGTCTGATTACAGCGAGCTGAAGGGCGTTTTCGACCGTCTTCACAAGAATTTTCTCAGCAAGGGTATCCCCGTTGTAATGGGTGAATTTGGTGCCACCAATAAGGCAAATACTTCGGACAGAGAAGAATTCGCCGCTGATTATATAGGTCTTGCACGTTCCTTTGCCGAGCAGGATATTCCCTGCGTTTGGTGGGATAATAACGGCTTTAACGACAACGCAAAAGAAAATTACGGTATTTTCAACAGAAGCAGCAATACATTTACATTTGATGGTATTGCAAATGCGATAGTAAACGCATACAAGAATGAACCCGTTTACGAGGTTGCTTCATCGGGCGGTGATACGATTTTTGAGGGAAGCAGCAGCTGTTCAGGATGGGGTCAAGCTTTTTCAACCGGAAACACGGCTGTTATTACCGCCATGACCGCAGGCAGTAAGCTATATGCTGAATACTCAGGAAGCAATTCTCCCGAGTTAATTATTCAAGGTGTATCAGCTCAGGACGGATGGTGCAAGATAGCCCCAGATTCCGCAAACGGTTCCGTTGCTGCTTGGTCATATTCAACTATTATGTCAGCATGCAATAATGATCTTAGCGGATTTTTCAAATGGTATATCGGTGCCACAGGCGCAGACCTGACAGTTACCAAAGTCTACACCGTTTCTTCCTCCCCCGCTCATACTCATCAGTATGACGGAACAGAACAGGTTCTCCTTGCAAGCACCGAGTACACCGAGGGCAAAAAGCTCATTTACTGCTCAGTATCTGGCTGTACTGCTTACAAAACAGAAATTGTTCCCAAAAGCGGCGTACATACCCACAACTACGGAACAGCATGGAAATATGACGAAACCAACCATTGGCATAAATGCAGCTGCGGTGATACGACCGACACTGCGGCTCATACCTCCGACGGCGGCGTAGTTACAACTTCGCCTACAACAACCTCCACAGGCGTTAAGACCTATTCCTGCTCAGTATGCGGAAAGGTTCTGAAAACGGAAACTGTTGACAAGCTTACTCCCGATCATACTCACAGCTACAGCAGCGATTGGAAGTCGGACGCAAACAGTCATTGGCATGAATGTGGCTGCGGTGATAAGACCGATACTGCTTCTCATATTTCCGACGGCGGCAAAATAACAACTCAGCCTACCACCTCCTCCGAGGGCATTAAGACCTATTCATGTACCGTATGCGGCAAGGTGCTGAGTACCGAAAATATACCCGCTCTCACTCCCGACCCAACTCCCGATCCCACACCGGACCCTGACGACCCTATCACCGCCTTTGTTGAGCGTCTTTATGTAAATATCCTCAACAGAGCTTCCGACCCCTCCAAGGTTACGCATATCGACAATCTGAACAATGGCGAATCTGCATGCAAGGTAGCTTTTGATTTCGTGTTCAGCTCGGAATTCGCAAATCTGCCTATCTCCAACGAGGAGAGGGTAAAGAGAATGTATCTCACCTTCCTTAACCGTGAGGCTGATCCCGCAGGTCTGGCGGACTGGACATCGGTACTTGACAACGGCTGTTCTATGGGACATATTTTCTACGGCTTTACTCAGTCAAACGAGTTTACCGAGATATGTGCTGAATACGGCATTAACCGAGGCACATGGGAATATACCGAAAACCGTGACAGAAGCTCCAAGCTCACCGCTTTCGTTGCACGTCTATACACCAAGGCTATGGGAAGAGCTTACGACGTAAACGGACTAAACGACCACACAGGCTCATATCTCAAAAACCGTGACCTTTATCAGCTTGCATACAACTTCATCTTCTCGCAGGAATTCATTGAGAAAAATCTCTCGGACGAAGATTTTGTTGATACTATGTACAGCACCTTCTTCGACAGAGAAGCCGATCCCGCCGGAAAAGCGGACTGGCTGGGCAAACTGAAAAGCGGTATGCCCAGAGAAGAAGTGCTTGCGGGATTTGTCGGTTCACAGGAATGTGCCGATCTTGTGGCTAAGTTTGGCATCTGAACCCCGATAAAAGCTACATAAAACGCAAAAATACCGCCGTATAGTCGAGGTACTCCCCGATCATACGGCGGTTTTGTTATTGCCATTTGGCAGTTGAATATGTAGGAATAACATTGATAAGGTCAATAACATTGTACGCAAACAGAAGCAGCATCAGCACAAGAGTCGCTATACAAATTTTTCGCTCGGAAACTCCATGCATTGAATACCAAACCTCACTCAGAAACAAATTTAAGACAGGCAGTGCATTTCCCACAATAGCCAGCACATTTCCAATAAATATATTTTCTAGCGAAATATAATACGGCGACCCCCAAATGCTCATAGGCGCACGGGCGAGCGCTCCGAATTCCATTATGACCAAAGAAAGCACCGCAAGAATAATGAAGATCACAACACTGACGACCTTCACAGTCATATCCTCACGCTTCAAAAGCTCCTCACGCCGAAGCTCAGTCAGCCTTTCATTAACATCTTTTTTGTCCATCATATTCCTCCCAATCAGATAAACAGATCACCTAAAAGAATATTCCCATCATCAACGATATTTGAAAAAAATTCCTCCAGATTATCCGCACAAACATTTACCTCTTCAAACTCAGGCTCCCACCCCTCCACAATACGTCCGGTGGAAAGCTCGATAGCATAGTAGCAGTAATCTCCGCCGACACACATCGCAATGGGGAAATGATCGTCCCACCAAGCGGAAATCTCGGCTCTTTCGTCCTCGTCCTCACAGGCTTCTAAGGACATTCTCTGAAATGTGTCCCAGGCAAACACATCGGGGTCGGACTGGGTCAGGTCTTCATTGAGAATGAACCAACAGTTCTCCTCAAAATTGGATATCCGTGCATATTCCCTAATAATACGCTTGTAATCCTCGGGGATATTTTTATATTGCGATGGCAGATGAACCTCGCCGTTTCCCTTTTCAATTATCCAACCGCTTTTTTCGGCTGCCTTTATGAATTTTTCAAATGCTTCCATAATGTCAACTCCTTATATCGAAGGCATGACCCGACCGCCCGCCACGGGAATGAACGCCCCCGTAGTAAACGCCGCCAAATCGGAGGAAAGAAACGCCGCCATATTTGCAATATCAACATCGGTTCCCCTGTGGCGGAGGGGAACGCTTTCGCAGTATTCGGGAGCAAGGTTCACGCCGTATTCACGCTCTTTGTCGGTAATGGTCCAACCCGGGGCTATCTGATTTACGGTAATGTTGTGGGGACCCACTTCCTTTGCAAGCACCCGCGCAATGCCGTCCAGACCCCTTTTTGCAGCAACATAAGCGGAAAATGTCGGCTCGGCGGCAATGGAACATTCGGTGTTCATGACAACCATTCGACCGTAATTCTGATTGATAAGGTGCGGCACGAATGCCTTTGACATATACACCATCTGCATTACACAGCTTTCAAACTGGCTGTAATACGCCTTGATATCCTGTTCAAGAAGAACCCTTCTGTCGTACTGAATGACGGCATTCACAATGACGATATCGGGCAGACCAAAGCTTTCCTCGATGTCATCGCGCATTTTGTAAACGCTGTTTTCATCGGTAATATCAGCCTGAAAAGCCTCACATTTTCTGCCCATATTTCTAAGCTCGTCAACTAAAATATCCGCACTTTTCTTGTCGGAATTGTAATGCACCGCAACGTCCGCACCGCACTCGGCAAGCGTCCTGACTATGGTTCGTCCCAGACCGCCGCTGCCGCCCGTAACGATAGCTCTTTTTCCCGTCAAATCGATTTTCATCATAAATCAAGCTCCTCGCAAAGAATTATCCATTCATCGGAGTATTCGGCGGAGAGATTTTTCAGCCGCTCAAATTCCGCACATTTCTCATTCATCAGCTGATAATCGGCGCAGACCTCGGGAGATGCCATTTCCTCCTGCAAGGCGGACATTTCCCCCTCCATACGCTCGATTTCCGCTTCAAGCTCCTTGATACGTCTGCGCTTTTCCGCATCTCTGGCACGCTGCTCCTTGGTACGATACGCCTTCACGCCCTTTTCCGCAGCCGCCTGACGCTGCTTTTCCTCTTTTGCTGCGTCCTCGGCTTTCTGTTGAATCGCCTGACGCTCCTGCTTTATGGAAATATAGTTATCGAAATCGCCCTTGAAATATTCCGCACCGTTTTCGGTTATTTCCAGAATTCCCGTGGCTATCTTGTTGAGCAGATAACGGTCGTGGGACACGAAAATTATGGTTCCGTCAAATGCGTCCAGAGCTTCTTCAAGGACCTCCTTTGTGGCAAGGTCAAGGTGGTTTGTAGGCTCGTCAAGTATAAGCACGTTGCCCCGCTCCAGCATCATTATGGCAAAGCAAAGCTTCGCCCTCTCGCCGCCGCTGATAACGCCTACCTGCTTGAACACATTCTCGCCCGTCATTCGCACACAGCCCAGAAGCGAACGTATTTGCAGCTCTGTCATTGTCCGCCATCTGTCGTGGATCTCGTCAATGACGGTTTTCTGCGGGTGCAGCTGAGAATTTTCCTGATCGAAATAGGAAATTTTCACGTTTTTCGTCCACTCAACAGTACCGTGAGCATGGGGTATCTCCTTGCGAATTACCTTTAAAAGGGAGGATTTTCCTATGCCGTTTGCGCCGATAATTGCAAGCTTATCGCCCCTTTTGACCTCAAAGGACAGATTGTCCGCAAGAGTTTTTCTGTCCGAACCCGTGCCCACAGTCACGTCAATGT
Source organism: uncultured Ruminococcus sp. (assembly GCA_945877315.1). Lineage (GTDB taxonomy): Bacteria > Bacillota > Clostridia > Oscillospirales > Ruminococcaceae > UMGS1889. The sequence goes on from CAMCRP010000009.1 coordinate 64,731, forward strand.
TTTTCACGGTCAGCAGGTCAATAGGCGGAACAATGTCATATTCAAAGCGAATTTTCGCCTGTTTTTCGTAGGTTATAGGCTTTTCAATGAGGTTTTCCTCAATGCGCTCTATCATCTTAATACGGCTTTTTGCCATATTCGATGTAGTCGCACGGACAAGATTTCTGTCCACAAAATCCTGAAGCTTTGCTATCTCCGCCTGCTGTGCCTCATATTCCTTCATCTGACGGATAACGTTAGCTTCCTTCTGAACGGTAAACGCCGAGTAGTTGCCCTTGTACCTCGTCAGCCGTCCACGCTCTATCTCGCAAATTGAAGTACACAGCTTGTCCAGAAAATATCTGTCGTGAGATACGATAAGCAGCGCACCCTTGTACTCGGAAAGATAGTCCTCCAACCACATTACCGTCTGAAAATCAAGGTGGTTCGTAGGCTCGTCAAGGATAAGCAGCTTGGGATTTTCCAAAAGCAGCTTTGCCAGCGCAAGACGTGTCTTTTCGCCGCCGCTTAAAGTGCTGATTATTTGGTCATAGGTTTCACGGGGAAAGCCCATACCGTTAAGCACCTTGTTGATGTTCACATCAATAAGATAGCCCTCGTTTGACTCGAAATATGCGGAAAGCTTGGCATATTCCCCCGAAAGCTCCTCGAAATGCTTTTCGTCCTTATGAGCATTTTCGGCGGACATTTCCCCTTCAAGCGCACGCATTTTATCCTGAACCTCATAAAGCCTTGCGAAAACAGAACGCATCTCCTCAATAATGGAATTTGAACGGTCAAGCCCCGCATTCTGCCGCAGAAATCCCACGGAAAGTCCGCTGCATTTGGAAATTCTCGCTGTGTTGGGCTCGGGCTGAGTTTCCGGCTCTTCATCGCCGACAATAATTTTCAGCAGGGTGGATTTTCCGCAGCCGTTTATCCCCACAAGACCTATGCGGTCACTGTCCTCAATGGTCATTGCAACGTTATTCAGCACCGTGTTTCCGCCGAACATTTTGCTTATATTTTCAATTGAAAGTATCATAAATTTCGTTCCTTTAATATTAGTATGCAACCTTATTATATAACATCGGTACGGGATTTGTCAAGAAATCTTGCGGAAAACATTGACTTATTCCGCAGAATATGATAAAATATCATTATTATGGGTATGAAAAGGATGATATAAATGCAGTCTGTTACAAAAATTCTGACCGCTGTTGTTTCCGAGGCATTCGGCAAGTGCGGATATGACGAAAAGCTGGGCGTTGTAACCCCCTCCGACCGTCTTGACCTTTGCCAGTTTCAGTGCAACGGCGCATTTTCGGGAGCAAAATTGTACAAAAAGGCGCCCTTTATGATCGCAGATGATGTTGCCGCTGTCCTCAAAACCGAGGATATTTTCGCAAAGGTTGACGTTGTAAAGCCCGGTTTTCTGAACCTTACTCTCAGCGACGAATATATGCTGAAAATCGTCAAGGAGATAGAATCGGACAAGTTCTGCGGTATCCCACAGGCGGAAACTCCTCAGAAGATAGTTATCGACTACGGCGGACCAAACGTTGCAAAGCCGCTGCATATCGGACATCTGCGCTCCGCTATTATCGGTGAGGCTCTCAAACGTCTTGCCCGTGTCTGCGGAAATACGGTTTACGGAGATGTTCATCTGGGCGACTGGGGCTTGCAGATAGGTCTTGTTATTGCCGAACTGAACGAGCGTTATCCCGACTGGAAATGCTTCTCCGAGGATTTCGACGCCGATAAGGACACCGTTCCCGAGCTGAACCCCGACCTGCTATGCGAGGTTTACCCCTTTGCAAGCAAGAAGAGCAAAACCGACGAGGATTTCAAAGCAAAGGCACACACAGCAACCTTTGAGCTGCAAAGCGGACGTCCCGGATATATTGCACTTTGGAAGGAAATTCTGCGTGTTTCCATTGCCGACTTAAAGGGCAACTACGAAAAGCTTGGCGTTGATTTTGACTATTGGTACGGCGAAAGCGATGCGGACAAATATATCCCCGAGCTGATGAAAATTCTGGAGGACAAAAAGCTTTCCTACGAGAGTGACGGTGCCCTTGTTGTTGACGTTGAGCTGGAAAGCGACAAGGCTCCCATGCCGCCCGTTATTGTAAGAAAGTCCGATAATTCAAGCATTTACGCAACTACCGACCTTGCGACTATAATTCAGAGAAACAAGGACTTTTCCCCCGACAAGATATGGTATGTGGTGGACAAGCGTCAGGAGCTGCACTTTACTCAGGTTTTCCGCTGTGCAAGACGTGCAGAGCTTGTCCCCGAAAGCACCGAGCTTGAATTTTTAGGCTTCGGCACAATGAACGGTGCCGACGGCAAGCCCTACAAGACCCGTGACGGCGGAGTTATGCGCCTTTCTGACCTTATCGAAACGGTAACAAACGCTTCTCTTGAACGCCTTACAAATTCCACCTTCGTTTCCGAGGACGACCGTGAGGACTACGCAAGAAAGCTTGGAATGGCAGCTATCAAGTTCGGCGACCTCATAAATCACCGTTCCAAGGACTACATCTTCGACCTTGACAAGTTTATGTCCGCCGAGGGAAAAACAGGAATTTACCTGCTCTACACCGTTTCCCGAATCAATTCCATTATGAAAAAGGCGGGAGATTTCAAGGCTGAGCTGAACGGAATCTACACCGAATCCGAGCGTGAACTGATGCTCAAGCTGATAATGTCGGGCGACGTTTGGGACAGCGCAATGTCCGAAAAAGCGCCCAACTACATCTGCGAAAACGCATATCAGCTGGCGGTTTCCTTCTCGCATTTCTATCACGAAAACCACATTATGGACGAACCCGACCAAAAGAAAAAGTCAAGCTGGCTGGCTCTTGCACAGCTTACACGAACAATGATAGTAAAGCACCTTGACGTTCTGGGTATCGAAACGGTTGAAAATATGTAAAAAAGGGCTTCCAACGCTGTTTTTGAACGTTGGAAGCCTTGTTTTATTTCTTAATTTTACGTTCCTCGTCAAGCATATGTTCAAGCAGCTCGGCAACGGTGAATTTCACGTTATACTGGGTGACCACTGCCTTGAAACGGACGGAAAGCTTGTCCTCCCTGAGTGCCTCAAGTGCCGTATCAAGACGCTTTGACGACAATCCCGAGAATATTATCAGCTCGCCGCTTTCGGGAAATTCGGTGCTGCCCTTTCCCTCCGTATCGGGCGACAGCTTTGTAAGACAGCCCACAGTTTTTCCGTACTCCGAACGCTCGGGGACAAGCACTCGCAGACCTGCATTTTCAAGCGTTTTCGATACTTCGGCGGCTCTCTCATTATCAAAAAACAGCAGCACTGCCGTTTCGGGATATACGTTTCTTATTCTCGATTTCATTAAATTCCCTCCGTTTTGATTTTCAAGATACATTATAACACATTTTTTACGGCAAATCAACCAAAATCCCGTAAAAGCCTTGATTTATTACAAAAAATATGCTATAATCAGTGCAAAAGGGGTGTTTATTTATGTCAATCAGCAAAACCACAGCAGTTATCAGAAAAATAACTGCCGTTTTCCTCGCAGCAATACTCTGCATTTTCCTTATGCCTACCGCCGAAGCAGCAGGCTCAACGCTGACCTGCAGTGCATATAACGCAACCATTGACGTTGGCAAATCGGGTGCGCTTCTTATCACCGCAACAGGCGACAGAAGCCTTACCGCAAGTATCAGCAATTCAGATGTACTGTCCTATAAATGGGACACAAAATGGTCCTCCGACACTACAATAAAGCTTTATATCACAGGCAAGAAGGCAGGAACCTCCAAGGTCTATATCAAAAACGGCAAATCACAGACTATTACCGTAAATGTTACCGTAAAGTCAAATACCGCACCTAAAAGCTACGGCTCCACATCAAAGCTTATCAAATCGGACAAATACAGCATTTCCGTTAAAAAAGGCGGTCAGTCGTCCGTAAAGATAACATCAAGCAATCACAGCCTTGCTTACAAGGTAGGCGACACTTCTATTGCCACCGCAACTCCCGGCAAATGGAGCGGAAACAATATAAAGTTCACCATAAAGGGAAAGAAGGCGGGCACCACCTATCTTACCGTTTACCGCAAGAACGATAAGAGTGTCGCTGCAAATATCAAGATAACCGTTGGCGGACAAAGCACATCGCAGACTTCAACCGTTTCCAAGCCGTCAACGCAGCAGTCCTCACAGGATGTCCCCGTAAACAGCAATGAAATGACCGTTTACTGGGATCCCACTACCAATACCATGTATATTGTTACCGGAGGAACATACGGCAGCGAAACAGACACAGACGGCAATTCGGGAAACAACAGCAGCAATAACACCACCACCGCAAAGCCCGAAACCTCTGCGGGAAATTACGCCGAGG
>CAMCRP010000010.1 GCA_945877315.1 uncultured Ruminococcus sp.
GGCATCCTCCACTTCTTCTTCTTTATCGCCTCAAAACGCATCCCAAAAAAAAAAAAAAAAAAAAAAAAACGCCGCAGCCCAAATTTCGAACAAAATTTACAGCGTAAGCTTCTCAATCTTGTCAGCGGTATCTGTGACCATCTCCTGTATCTCATAGATGGTTCCAAGGTCAAGCGGCTTTCCCTGCCCGAGAACGCTTCGAGCGTATTCGCCTATCTCCTTTTTGAGTTTCAAAACACAGCCCACTGCGTCTACCCTTAGTTTCATAACCTTCATAGCAGATTCAGCTTCAAGGGAAACGATCCTGTCTTCGAGTATTTTTTCATATGCCGAAATATCTGTATTCTGCTGTAATGTTTCTTCGTTCATTGTAATCAGCCTCCGTTAATTCGTTGTTATAATTATAAACATTTTTTGACCGTATGTCAAGGGAAATATCAAAACTCCCGCCGACGGTGTAAACATATTGTAACCAAACTGTATTTCTTCTGTTCTTCAAATTTTTGATTTTCTGTGATATAATGGTATTACAGCAAATTTTTGGGGGAATATCAATGAACAAAAAGGCACTTACAAAATGTACGGCATTCATCTCCGCCGTGATAATGACGGGCTGTTCGGCGTCAAATGTACCGGAGGAAACGGTGGAAAAAACGCTTTCCGCCGAGGTAACGACTGTTTCCGAAACGTCCGCCGAAACGACATCAGCAGAAACCACAACTTCCGAGGAAACCACCGTTTCCGAAACGTCCCCCGAAACCACAGTTACCGAAGAAACGCTGCCGGAATCCGACCTTGATAAGCATTTCAAAACCGACCTTGATATATCCGACTATGACAAGCGATTCTGCGGCTTTAAATTTGACGAAAGTGTCATTATCAATTCGGAAGATGATTTTTACAATAAGGGCGGAACGGCGGATATACTTGCCGCTGCGGAAAATGCAGTCCGTCAGACGGATATATGGAAGAACACCGAAGATATCTGCAAAACCGCCGTCCTGAACCCTGACGGCAGCTTCAACCACACAGTTACGGAAAACGGGGAAACAAAGACTGTCAGCCGATTTGCCCTTGATTCCGACCTTGTGGACGCGATTGGCTATGCAAAGATAGTTTTTGAAAATGCCGTAGTTGACGATTTTGACGGGGACGGCAAGCAGGAAGCTTTTCTGCTTTTGGGAACACCCTCATTTGACTGGCTTTCCGACCGTGAGGAATTCGCAGTTTTTGTAAACTCCTCGGGAGAAGCACAGCTGCTTTGCAACGGCGTCGGGGCGTACTTTGAACCTATCCGCTACAACGGCTTTATGCACATGGGCATTTCCTTTGGCGTGAATATTATCAGCAGCTTTGCAAAAATATACGCCGTCGAAAATGACATAGCTGTGGAAAAGCACGATGCTTTCAGCCTTGGCTCAAATCAGAGCGGCATTGCTATGTTTGAATCCATGGCGCAAGCACCCGGCTGCTGGATAGTCGTCTGGGACAATGTGGACAGGATCTACAAGGAGGTTGCAGCCGACCCCATTCCCGAGGGACTTGCAGAGGAAATTTTCAACTCTCCCCTTGTGGAAAGTTTGCGAAAGAACGAGTCGAGAAACGTGGATATACTCAATGACTACGATAAATTTGCCGATTCTTTGACAATGTACGGCGGGAAATACATAACAGTTGTCCCCGTGTTCTCCGAATACTGTTTTGTATATGAAAACGGCGAGCTTTCCGAGTTTGACGTACCCATTCTGAACAGCTGTAATGACGGCAGAAATGTTGAACGGATAAGTCTTGCCGACGCCGAAAGGCTGGCAGCTCCCGAACCCTATGAAGGCAGTGCCGAATGCGCAAAATACACCATTAATAAGGACATCATCTGCACAGATAGGGACGCATTTATAAGTGCGGGCGGTGCTGACTCTCTGTCCGCCGCGGAAAAAGCCGTAAAGGAAAGCGGCATATACAAGCGGATTTCCCATTATCTTAAAAATGGGGGCGACCTTTCATTTGAACAGGAGGGCACCATATACACCATTTCCCCCGAGTTTTTGGACGGTGAAAATGTCAAGCCGCTTTTCTCATCGGGAATATACGCCGATTTTGACAGGGACGGAAGGAACGAAGCGTTTATCGTAATGCGTCTGCCGACTGACAGACATTTGGTATTGGAAAAGGAAAACGGCGAAAAGGTATGGGAGCAGCAGCTGCTTCTGTTTGTTTCCTCTGACGGAAATGTGAAGGTCAAGGACAGGATAATTTTCGGCGAATATACCGCTCTTGAAGGCGTTATAGAATACGGAGAAGAAGCTCACCTGCTTACTGACCATATAATAATATCTGTTCGGGATGGTGTTGCATTTACGGAGCTGACGGGAGCTGTTCCCACAGGCAACAGTGTCAGCTTTAACGGAATTGTTTTCTATGACCCGTCTAAAAATGATTACTGCTTTGCAAAATATTATCCTGTAAATGATGAAATTCTGGAGGAGCTAAATAACAGCCCCGAATTTAAGGCGGCATATCCCGAAAAGACCGTGAAAAAGGCGTGGATAGCGGGAGAAAGCTTGATTTATACCGATGACTATCTCGGCTGTTGGCTTTTTGACGGCGAAGGCTTTACAAAAGCGGAGGGAATGTATCTGTATCACCCCGAATATGTAAACGGCGGCATCTGCTATACGGTGGATTTTCTGTCAAAATAATAATGGGCGTTTCCCCCACCGTCACAGGGGAAACGCCCTTTTTATTATTCGTGAATTTCGCTGTAAAAATTAGCGTAATCTCTTCTGTTATCCTTTGTGAACTGAATAGCGGTTCTGGGGTGCTGGTTCAGCTGACCTGTCATGAGATACTGCAGATCATAGCCCCATACAACGCCGTCCTCCTTGAGCTTGAGCATATAGTTCTCCAGAAACTTGAACACAGGGTAAATGTCGTACTTAGGATTTTTCAGGAAGCCCAGAAGCAGCTCCATAGCGCAGTTTCCCGCACCTCTGCCCATGCCCATGTATGTGCCGTCCAGCCAGTCAACGCCGTCGCCGCAGCACTCGATGGTGTTAGCAAATGCCAGCTGCTGATTGTTGTGAGCGTGGATACCCACCTTCTTGCCTGTCTTAGCGGCAAAATTCATGTAAAGGTCAGCGATTCTTGCGATCTGCTCGGGATAGAGCGAACCGAAGCTGTCAACGATGTAAATGCAGTCAACGGGAGTCTTGCCCAGCATATCAAGAGCGACCTCGATATCCTCCTTCTGAGCGTGGGAAACAGCCATAATGTTGCAGCTGGTTTCGTAGCCCTTCTTGGCAGCGTCCTCGATCATCTCGATAGCCTCGGGCATCTGGTGGATATAGGTAGCCACCCGTACCAGGTCAACGGGAGAATTCTCCTTCCAATCGAAATCGTCCAGCTCGTGTCTGCCGATGTCTGCCATAATAGCAATTTTCAGATCGGTGTCGTTCTCGCCCACGATCTCTCTGATATGCTCGTCGCTGCTGAACTTCCACTTACCGAACTTGCTCTCGTCAAACACCTTCTTGGACGCACGGTAGCCCATTTCCATATAGTCAACGCCCGCCTCGATATTTGTCTTGTAAAGTGCCTTTACGAAATCGTCGGTAAAGAAGAAATCATTGCAAAGACCGCCATCTCTGAGGGTAGCGTCAACGACCTTGATGCTTTCTCTGAAGCCCATTAATTCTGACAAAACCTTCATTTTATATTCCTCCAAAACAGAAAATCATTTTACTTAAAAATCGGTTATCAGCCGACGTTTATTATTATATCACAACAATTCGGATTTGTAAAGCACTTTAACACATAAAATCGGTAGAATTTTAGCAGTTAAAATCGTTAAAATTCACCATATTTCACCCAACACCATACCATGACAATGCGGGACGGGAAACCCGTCCCCTACAATAATTCGTCGATTTCCAAATTCAACTCAACACTCAACACTTATCACTCAACACTAAAAAAGTCGCCCGCCCCGACTTCAACCGTCGGAACGGGCAAAATTTATTCAAGCGGTAAAAATCAAACCAGCTCGATAATAGCCATTTCAGCAGCATCTCCGCGGCGGGGACCAACCTTTACGATTCTGGTGTAGCCGCCCTTAACATCAGCGTACTTAGGTGCAATTTCATCAAAAAGCTTCTTAACAACGTCCTCTTTGGTAACGTATGCTAAAACCTGACGCTTGGAGTGGAGGTCGTTGACCTTAGCAGTTGTGATCATCTTTTCGGTCATAGAACGAACCTCTTTGGCTCTTGTTACTGTTGTTTCTATTCTGCCGTTTTCGAGAAGAAAAGTAACCATAGCTCTGAGCATAGCCTTTCTATGGTCGCTGGTTCTTCCCAGCTTTCTTGTTCCTGGCATTCAGATTCACTCCTTTGCTTATTCTTCATCGGAACTGAGGTCGAAGCCCAGGGACTGGAGCTTTTCCTTGACCTCGTCGAATGATTTCTTTCCGAGATTTCTAACTTTCATCATTTCCTCTTCGGACTTGTTGATCAAGTCGTCAACGGTGTTGATGCCTGCGCGCTTCAGACAGTTAAATGAACGTACTGACAAGTCAAGTTCCTCAATGGTCATCTCAAGGATCTTTTCTTTACCCTTTTCATCCTTTTCCACCATAATGTCGGGCAGTGAAGCCTCGTCGGAAAGGTCGATGAACAATTTCAGATGCTCGTTGAGGAGATTGGCTGCCTGTGATACCGCTTCCTTAGCGGAAACCGTGCCGTCCGTCCAGACGTCAAGTATCAGCTTGTCGAAGTCGGTCACCTGTCCAAGTCTAGTATCTTCGACCTGGAAATTTACCTTCAGTACGGGCGTGTAGATGGAATCTACCGCGATCACGTCAAGACCGAGGTTGAGCTGCTGCTTGTTCTTTTCAGCGGGAACATAGCCTCTGCCCTTGTCGATAGTGATCTCCATATAAAGCTTAGCGTCCTTGCCAAGTGTGGCAATGTGCATATCGGGAACAAGGATATCCACCTCAGAATCGGTCTTGATATCGCCTGCTGTAACCGTACATTCGCCCTCTGCCTCTACATAGATGGTCTTAGGACCTTCACCGTAGAGCTTGGCAGTCAGTCCCTTGAGGTTCAGGACGATCTCAGTAACGTCCTCCTTAACCCCGGGAACGGTAGATAATTCGTGGTGCACTCCATCAATCTTAACAGATGTAACAGCTACACCGGGAAGCGAGGAGAGCAGTACTCTTCTAAGGCTGTTGCCCAGAGTTGTACCATAGCCGCGCTCAAGAGGAGCGACGATGAACCTTGCATAGGTCCCGTCAGGCTTAGCGTCGACTGTTTCTATTTCCGGCTTTTCAATTTTCTCAAGCATTCACAAAACCCTCCCATATTCGCATTGGTGACAGTACAATATTAAAAAGCACCGTTCTGTTACTTGGAGTACAGCTCGACGATAAGGTGAGATTCAACCTCATAGTCAAGGTCTTCAACTGCGGGCAGACGAGTTACCTTAGCCTCAGCAGCGTCCTTGTTTACTTCCAGCCAAGCGGGAACAAGACGTCCGTTTGTCTGCTCAGCGATCTCCTTGAATTTTGCGCTGGACTTGCTTGCTTCTCTCAGAGTGATAACGTCGCCGGGCTTTACTCTGTAAGAGGGGATATCCACTCTCTGACCGTTTACGTTAAAGTGACCGTGAGATACAAGCTGTCTTGCTTCTCTTCTTGTGAGAGCGCAGCCCATTCTGAATGCAACATTGTCCAGTCTGGATTCCAGAAGAGTGATGAGGTTATCACCGGCCTTGCCTTCCATCTTGGAAGCGATCTCGAAGAGGTGATAGAACTGCTTCTCAAGAACGCCGTAGATGAATTTCAGCTTCTGCTTTTCCTTGAGCTGCATACCGTATTCGGAAACCTTCTTGCGGCTGTTAGCGCCGGGGTTTCTGTTGGATTCCTTAGAAATACCCATAACTACAGGGCTGATACCTAAAGCTCTGCATCTTTTCAGGATAGGTTCTTTACTTACTGCCATTTAAATTACACCTCCAAGTGTTTTCATCAGACACGTCTTCTCTTGGGAGGACGGCATCCGTTATGAGGAATAGGAGTAACGTCCTTGATAAGCTTAACCTCAAGGCCAACCTGCTGAAGTGCTCTGATAGCAGCTTCTCTGCCTGCTCCGGGACCCTTAACGAAAACCTCAACAGTTTTCAGACCGTGTTCCATAGCAGCCTTAGCAGCAACCTCTGCAGCAGTCTGAGCTGCGAAGGGAGTAGACTTCTTGGAGCCTCTGAATCCCAGTCCGCCTGCGCTTGCCCAGGAAATAGCATTACCCTGTGTATCTGTGATAGTTACGATTGTGTTGTTGAAAGTGGACTGGATATGAACAGCACCATTTTCAATGTTCTTACGCTCTCTGCGTCTTCTGACAACTGTGGCTTTCTTACCGCCTTTAACCTGTGCCATAAATCATACCCTCCTTACTTCTTCTTGTTAGCAATGGTCTTTACGGGACCCTTGCGGGTTCTTGCGTTAGTCTTTGTTCTCTGACCTCTTACGGGCAGACCCTTACGATGACGAACGCCTCTGTAACAGCCGATCTCAACAAGTCTTTTGATGTTAAGAGCGGTTTCTCTTCTCAGGTCGCCCTCAACAGTGAAGTTCTTGTCGATATATTCACGCAGCTTAGTTACATCATCTTCGGAAAGATCCTTAACTCTGATAGAAGGATCTACGCCTGTTTCCTTGAGGATAAGGTCAGCAGAATTACGACCGATACCGTAGATATAAGTAAGTCCGATCTCGACTCTCTTATTCTTGGGAAGGTCAATACCAGCAATACGTGCCATTTTTTGATGCACCTCCGTGTTTCTTATTCAAACAATATTCGTATATCCCAAAAACCGCCGAAGCGATGGGCATTAGCCCTGTCTTTGCTTATGCTTGGGGTTTTCGCAGATAATCATAATTTTGCCTTTGCGCTTGATGACCTTGCACTTTTCGCAAATAGGCTTAACTGAAGGTCTTACTTTCATTTTGATTACCTCCTCAGTAATTTTTGCGGCAGCTCGAATTACTTTGATCTCCAGGTAATGCGTCCCTTGGACAGGTCATAGGGTGACATTTCAACCGTGACCTTATCGCCGGGAACGATCCTGATGTAGTTCATTCTGAGTTTGCCTGATACATGGGCAAGGATCTGGTGGCCGTTTGCAAGCTCAACCTGAAAATTCGCATTCGGGAGAGCCTCCAGAACTGTACCCTCTAACTCAATAACGTCTTCCTTAGACAAGCTTAGTACCCCCTTGAGGTTCTGACGGACTGTTGTAAGCCCGCAGTAGGTTTCTGAGTTTTTTATCCGTTAAGTCTGCCGTATCCACATAAGCATTGGTAGGTTTCAGGTGTTTTATTCGCTTTTTTTTGGGTTTGTCCATATGCCGATGCTTACCGTCCGCAATGAAAGCGAAATCACCCTCCATGTTTATCACCGCATGGTACAAGCCCTTATCGTGACCCGAAGCGGACTTTACAATGCTGCCTGCCTTTATCTCCATACTGTCCTCCGATTTAGTCGGGTTTGGTAAGGAGAATGGGGCCGTCGGGTGTTATTGCCACCGTATGCTCGAAATGAGCGGATAACGAACCGCTTTGAGTTAAAACAGTCCAGCCATCGGGAAGAACCTTTACGCCTTCGCCGACTGCATTGACCATCGGTTCAATAGCAATGACCATTCCCGCCACAAGACGGGGACCGTGTCCCTCTTTGCCGAAATTCGGTACTTCGGGGGATTCGTGAAGCTCCCTGCCGACGCCGTGGCCGACGTACTTCTTGACCACTGCCATTCCGTTTGTTACGACGTGCTGCTCAACAGCGTGGGAGATGTCCCCCAGCCTGCCGCCGACTACTGCCTTTTCAATACCCTTGTAAAGGCTTTCCTCGGTAACTTTAAGGAGCTTTGCCGCCTCGTCGGAAATACGTCCGACAGCGAAGGTCTTGCAGCTGTCGCCGTGGTAGCCGTTAATATAGGCTCCCACATCGACGCTTACTATGTCGCCCTCACAGATCTTCCTCTTTCCCGGAATACCGTGGATAACCTCATTATTAATAGAGATACACGCCGAACCGGGGAACCCGCCGTATCCCAGAAAGGACGGCTTTGCACCATGGGATACGATGTAGTTGTGAATGATCCTGTCAAGCTCCTTAGTAGTCATACCAACTCTGATCGAACGGCCTGCAAGCTCAAGTGCGCCGCCTGTAATTTTACCTGCGATGCGCATCTTTTCAAGCTCGCTTTTAGATTTGATATTTATCATTTCTTAGCCTTCTTTTTAAATCAGGCATTTACTGCTTCGAGAACAAGCTTAGTGGTTTCGGAAACCTCGCTCTGACCGTAAACGGTCTTCAGCTTGCCCTTGCCCTTATAGAAGTCTACCAGGGGAGCAGTTGCTTCGTGATAGGTTTTAAGTCTGTCGATAACAGTTTCGGGAGCATCGTCCTTACGCTGAACAGCGTTGCCGCCGCACTTATCGCACTTGCCCTCGACCTTGGGAGGGTTAAATTCGATATGGTAGGTAGCGCCGCAGCTCTCGCAGACTCTTCTTCCGCCCAGACGAGCCTTAATGTCCTCGTCGGGAACGGAGATCTCGATCACCTTGTCAATGCGTACACCCATAGTTTCCAGAGCCTCAGCCTGGGGAACTGTTCTGGGGAAGCCGTCAAGGATAAAACCGTTTTTGCAGTCGTCCTCAGCAATTCTGTCCTTGAGAATACCGATAACGACCTCATCGGGAACGAGAGCGCCTGCGTCCATAAAGCTCTTAGCCTTGAGTCCGCATTCTGTACCGTTCTTAACGGCAGCTCTGAGAATATTTCCTGTGGAGATCTGGGGGATTCCGAGGTTCTCGCTGATCTTTTCAGCCTGAGTACCCTTGCCTGCGCCCGGTGCGCCTAAGAGAATAAGGTTCATATTCTTCAATCCTTTCAGAAAAGTCGTGGGTTTATCGGATTATTCAAGGAAGCCCTTGTGATGACGCATCATCAGCTGGGATTCCAGAGTTCTCACAGTTTCCAGAGCAACGCTTACGATGATGAGGATAGAAGTACCGCCCATGGAGATCTGCAGCTGAGGAACAGCGAGGTTGAAGATGATCGGGAGAATAGCGATAACTCCGAGGAATATCGCACCGATGAGAGTGATCTTTGAAAGAACTCTCTGAATGAAATCGCTGGTGGGTTTACCGGGTCTGATACCGGGGATACCGCCGTTATTCTGGCGGAGATTGTTTGCTATCTCAATGGGATTATACTGCATGGAAACATAGAAGTAGTTAAATCCGATGATAAGCAGGAAATAAACTATCGCATACCAGGGGCTGTTATAAGCGAAGAAGTTGAGAACGCCTACATAGAAGTTCTGCCAGAATCCAACGGGATCTGTGGGACGCTTAATGAAAAGCTCCAGGGTAGCGGGGATAGACATAAAGGACATTGCAAAGATGATAGGCATAACGCCGCTCATTGCTATCTTGATAGGAATATGTGTATTCTGACCGCCGTACTGCTTTCTTCCCACAACCCTTTTAGCGTACTGAATGGGAATACGTCTTTCCGACTCATTCATGAATACGATGAAGCCTATCATAAATACGAAGATCAGCAGAACAAGGATAACGAGGAAGATCATCTTCATATCAGCCTTAGCTGTTTCAAAGAGCTTGAGAACAGCGCGAGGACCTCTTGCCACGATACCCGCAAAGAGTATCAGGGAGATGCCGTTGCCCATACCCTTTTCGTTGATCTGGTTGCCCAGCCAAACGATAAGGGACGCACCCGCAACAAAGCAGGCGATAATGACAACTGCGGTGAAAACGCCTTCAAAGCCGCTTGTATATTTTATCGCACCTGCGCTCTTCATAGTGAGGTAGTAGGCATAACCCATAAACAGGGCGATAAACATTGAAACGACGTTTGTGATCTTCTGGATCTTCTTTCTTCCCTCTTCGCCTTCCTTCTGGAGTCTTTCCAGAGGGGGCAGCGCATAGGTCAGAAGCTGCATGATGATGGACGAGTTGATGTACGGCTGGATCGAAAGAGCGAACAGAGTCGCCTTAGAGAGCGCGCCGCCCGACAGAGCGTCCATATAATTCAGGATGTTTCCTGTGCTTCCCATAAGACCTGCAAGCTTGCTTGCCTCAACAAAGGGAACAGGGATAGTACATCCAATGCGGAAAATAATCAAAATGAGTAATGTGTAGAGGATCTTCTTCCTTAACTCCACAGACTTCCAAGCATTTCTGAAGGTCTGAAACACATTACATCACCTCAGCCTTCCCGCCTGCCTTCTCAATTTTTTCCTTAGCCGATGCAGAGAATGCAGCAGCCTGTACTGTGAGATTCTTTGTCAGTTCGCCGTTTCCGAGAACCTTAACGCCGCTGTTGAGCTTCTTAACAATACCGGAAGCAATGAGGAGCTCCTCATTAACAACAGTGCCCTCCTTGAAAACTTCAAGGTCGGAAACATTGATAACAGTGTAGGTAGTACCGAAGATGTTATTGAAGCCTCTCTTAGGAATTCTTCTTGCAAGAGGCATCTGACCGCCTTCAAAGCCGGGTCTTACTCCGCCGCCGGAACGTGCCCACTGGCCCTTGTGACCCTTGCCGGCTGTCTTACCGTGACCGGAACCGTGGCCTCTGCCAATGCGCTTAACTTCCTTGGTGGAACCCTCAGCGGGTGATAATTCGTGTAACTTCATAAAGCTCGCACCTCCCTTAAATTATGCTTCGCTTACCTCGACGAGGTGGGAAATTTTCTTGATCTTGCCCTGTGTCTGAGCGTTGTCGGGCTGAACTGTTACAGCGCCGATCTTCTTAAGACCGAGGGACTCGGCAGTAGCGATCTGATCCTTCAGTCTGCCGTTTAAGCTCTTGACCAGCTTGATTTTAAGTGCCATAGCAAGTATCCCCCTTAACCTAAAATTTCCTTAACGGACTTGCCTCTCTTAGCAGCAACTTCCTTAGCGGACTTGCAGGAAGCCAGACCGTTTATGGTAGCTCTTACAACGTTGCAAGCGTTGTTGGAACGCAGGGACTTTGTTCTGATATCCTTGATACCTGCCATTTCGATAACGGCACGAACAGGACCGCCTGCGATAACGCCTGTACCGGGAGCGGCGGGCTTCATAAGAACTCTGCCTGCGCCGAATTCACCGATAACCTCGTGAGGGATAGTGGAACCCTTCAGAGAAACCTTGATTAAATTCTTCTTAGCGTCCTCGATACCCTTACGGATAGCGTCGGGAACTTCACCCGACTTGCCGAGGCCGAAACCAACGGTACCGTTTCCGTCGCCTACAACAACAAGTGCTGCAAACTTGAAAATACGTCCGCCCTTAACGGTTTTAGATACACGGTTGATAGCAACAACCTTTTCGGAAAGCTCTAAAGCCTGAGCATCTATATTTGCCAAAAGTATTACCTCCTCGTTAAATCTATACGAGTGCGTTTCCGAACTTCGATCAGAAGTTCAGACCGCCCTTTCTTGCGCCCTCAGCGAGTTCCTTAACACGTCCGTGATACAGGTAACCTGCACGGTCGAAAACAACGTCCTTGATGCCCTTCTCGGCAGCCTTGGCAGCGATAGCCTCGCCAACCTTGAAAGCACCTTCCTTGTTGCCGCCGTAAGCATCGAAGCCCTTGTCCATGCTGGAAGCGGAAGCCAGTGTTACGCCTGCAACATCGTCGATGAGCTGAGCGTAAATGTGCTTAGCGGAACGGAAAACGTTAAGTCTGGGGCAAGCTGCAGTGCCGCTGATCTTAGCTCTTACTCTAGCCTGTCTTTTAGCTCTTGCAGCCTTTCTGTTGATCTGCTTAACCATTTAAAAATTCACTCCTTTTCAAACGGAGAATAGTAGCCGATATTTCAGGCTGTCCCATTCTCTTATACAACAGGAAATAATTTCACAGTAAACGATAGAGATAAGATTATTACTTCTTACCCTTACCTGCCTTACCTTCCTTGCGGATGATATGCTCGCCTGTGTAGCGGATACCCTTGCCCTTATAAGGCTCGGGAGGTCTTTTCTCGCGGATCTCGGCAGCGAACTGTCCAACCTTCTGCTTGTCGATACCGTTTACGATGATCTTAGTTGCAGCGGGAACATCAATGGTGATACCATCGATCTCAGGAATGATGACCTGATGTGAGTAGCCGATATTGAGCACAAGGTTCTTGCCCTGCTTAGCAGCTCTGTAACCAATACCCTCGATATCAAGTGACTTGGAATAACCCTCTGTAACGCCCACAACCATATTGTGGATAAGTGTTCTTGTCAGACCGTGGAGAGATTTGTGGAGCTTATCCTCGGAAGGACGCTCAACGATGATCTCAGTACCCTCAACCTTGATTAACATATCCTTGTTGAAGGTGTTGGTCAGGGAACCCTTAGGGCCCTTTACGGTAACTGTTGTTCCGTCAACCTTGACCTCAACGCCGGCCGGAACACTGATCGGCTTTCTACCTATTCTTGACATTGTGTGTTCCTCCTTACCAAATGAATGCGAGAACTTCGCCGCCGACATTCAGCTCTCTGGCCTTCTTGTCGGTCATAACGCCCTTGGAAGTGGAAACGATCGCGATACCGAGTCCCTTCATAACCTTAGGCATATCCTCGCAGCTTGAGTAAATTCTTAAACCCGGTTTGGAAACCCTGCGCAAGCCTGTGATGACCTGTGACTTGTTGTCACCGTACTTCAGAGTAATTCTGATCACACCCTGCTTGCCATCTTCAATAAGCTGATAGCTCTTTATATAACCCTCGTCAACAAGGATCTGTGCAATAGCTTTCTTCATATTTGAAGCGGGAACGTCAACCGTTGCGTGCTTTGCGGAATTCGCATTACGAATTCTGGTCAGAAAATCAGCAATTGTATCGGTAATTTGCATACCAGTTAACCTCCTCATCCGTACCGACGGGAAAACCGCCGAAACGATTAAATCTGTTTATTTCTATTGTATCAACGCCGCCCCGTGTTTCTTTTGACGGGAAACGACGAATCGCAAGCCGATGATTACCAGCTGGCCTTTTTAACTCCGGGGATCTGACCCTTATGAGCTAACTCTCTGAAGCAGATACGGCAGATGCCGAACTTTCTCAGATAAGCATGAGGTCTTCCGCAGATCTTGCATCTGTTATAAGCTCTTGTGGAATACTTAGGAGTTGCCTGCTGCTTCATCTTCATAGACGTTTTAGCCATTTATTTAATCCTCCTTAATTACTTCACAAACGGAGCACCCATCAGTGTGAGCAGCTCTTTAGCTTCTTCATCGGTCTTGGCAGTGGTGATGAAGTTGATATCCATACCTCTTACCTTGTCGATCTTATCATACTCGATCTCGGGGAAGATCAGCTGCTCCTTGATACCTGTGGAGTAGTTTCCTCTTCCGTCGAAGGAGTTGCCGTTGATGCCTCTGAAGTCACGAACACGGGGGAACGCAACGTTGAAGAGTCTGTCAACGAACTCGTACATCTTGTCGCTTCTAAGTGTAACCTTAACGCCGATGGGCATGCCCTCACGGAGCTTAAAGTTAGCAACGGACTTCTTAGCACGACAAACGATGGGCTTCTGACCGGTGATAAGAGCCAAATCGTTCATGATAGCGTCGATAACCTTTGAATTTTCTCTTGCCTCGCCTGCGCCGACGTTGATAACGACCTTGTCAAGCTTAGGTATCTGCATAACACTCTTGTAGCCAAACTTTTTCATCATTGCCGGAGCTACGGTGCTAACATAATATTCTTTGAGTCTTGCTGCCATATCGTAAAACTCCCTTCATTAAAAAGTTTTGCCGCAGTCTGCGTTCTTGCAAACTCTGGACTTAGTGCCGTCAGCCTCGATCTTGTGGCCGACTCTGGTAGGCTTGCCGCACTTGGGGCAAACAGCCATAACCTTTGAAGCGTACATAGGAGCCTCAGCGGAAACGATGCCGCCGGACTGTCCCATCTGTCTGGGCTTAACGTGCTTTGTAGCAATGTTCAGACCTTCGACGATAACCTTGTTCTCCTTAGGGCTTACTTCGAGGACCTTGCCCTGCTTGCCCTTGTCCTTACCGGACAGGATAACAACGGTGTCGCCTGTTTTAACGTGTAACTTATTCATTTACGACACCTCCGATTAAAGTACTTCGGGAGCGAGGGAAAGGATCTTCATATAGTCCTTGTCACGAAGCTCTCTTGCAACAGGCCCAAAGATACGTGTTCCTCTGGGATTCTTATCTTCCTTGATAATTACAGCAGCGTTTTCGTCGAAACGGATATAGGTTCCGTCCTCACGGCGAACACCCTTTGCCGAACGAACGATAACTGCCTTTACAACGTCGCCCTTCTTAACAATGCCGCCGGGTGCTGCTTTCTTTACGGAAGCAACAACAACATCGCCGATATTAGCATATCTTCTGCGTGTACCGCCAAGAACTCTGATGCACATGAGCTCCTTTGCGCCGGTGTTGTCAGCGACCTTTAAATAAGTCTGCATCTGTATCACAGCAGGTTACTCCTTCCTGTAAGCGAAACCGTGAATGGTTTCTGCTTTAATATTGCCGTTCCATACACGCCGCCGTGCTGTTCCTGCCTGTAAGCGTACAAGCCACAGCATTTTCGGCGGACTATATGAACGTCTATTGCGATCAAACTGCTAATTACTTAGCCTGTTCGATAACTCTTGTGAGTCTCCATCTCTTATCCTTGGAGATAGGACGGGTTTCCATAACCTCAACGCGGTCGCCGATGTTGCAAACATTGTTCTCATCGTGAGCCTTGAGCTTTACGGTTCTCTTGATGATCTTCTTATAGAGCGGATGCTTAACGTTGTCAACGATAGCAACAACGATGGTCTTATCCATCTTGTTGGAAACAACGGTGCCGACTCTTGTTTTTCTAAGATTTCTTTCAGCCACTGTTTAACCCTCCTTCGCAATTATGCGTTTGTCTTCTCACGAAGAATAGTCATTACACGAGCGTAATCCTTCTTAACAGCCTTGAGGCGTGCAGGATTATCAAGCTGGTTGACAGCGAGCTGGAAACGGAGAGCAAAAAGCTCTTTCTTGAGATCGGTGCGCTTGTTTTCAAGCTCTTCGATCGTCATATCTCTAACTTCAGATGCCTTCATTACTGCTCGCCTCCTTCTTCTTTTTTAACGAACTTGCACTTGATAGGAAGCTTGTGCATAGCAAGACGGAGAGCCTCTCTTGCGGTTTCCTCGGGAACACCGCTGATCTCGAACATAACTCTTCCGGGCTTTACAACAGCAACCCAGTATTCGGGAGAACCCTTACCGGAACCCATTCGTGTTTCAGCAGGCTTCTCAGTGATAGGCTTGTCGGGGAAAATCTTGATCCAAACCTGTCCGCCTCTCTTGATGTAACGTGTCATCGCGATACGGGCAGCCTCGATCTGATTAGAGGTGATCCAAGCGGGCTCCAGTGCCTGAAGGCCGAACTCACCGTTGGAAACGGTGTTTCCTCTGTAAGCCTTACCTGTAAGTCTGCCTCTCTGTACTCGACGGTACTTAACTCTCTTTGGCAGCAGCATTACTTGTTACCTCCTTCGCTCCTGTTTCTTCTGGGGCGTCTTTCCCTTGTTTCGGTGTTCTTGGGAGCAGCCTCGCCCTTCAGAACCTCGCCCTTATAGATCCAAACCTTAACGCCCAGACGGCCGTAGGTTGTGTGTGCCTCTGCAAAACCGTAGTCGATATCGGCTCTAATGGTCTGCAGG
Organism: uncultured Ruminococcus sp.; assembly: GCA_945877315.1. Taxonomy (GTDB): domain Bacteria; phylum Bacillota; class Clostridia; order Oscillospirales; family Ruminococcaceae; genus UMGS1889. The sequence continues at coordinate 15,743 of CAMCRP010000010.1, forward strand.
GGAATTGTACCCTCATGGTAGCTTTCAGCTCTTGCGATCTCGGCACCGCCAAGACGTCCGCTTACTCTGATCTTGATACCTCTTGCACCAAGACGCATTGCTCTGCCGATAGCCTGCTTCATAGCTCTTCTGAAGGACAATCTGTTCTCCAGCTGAGCAGCAATGCTCTCTGCAACCAGCTGAGAGTTAAGATCGGGCTGCTTTACCTCAACGATGTTGATAGCAACAGACTTGCCCATCATCTTCTCAACGCCGAGTCTGAGCTTCTCGATGTTTTCTCCGCCCTTACCGATAACAATACCGGGCTTAGCGCAGTTTACGTGGATTCTTACCTTATCAGCAAATCTTTCGATCTCGATACGGGCAACGCCTGCTGCGTACAGGCTCTTCTTTATATAGTTACGAACGTTGTAATCCTCAACCAGAGTATCGCCGAAAGTTGCTTTGTTTGCAAACCAACGGGAATCCCAATCCTTGATTACTCCCACACGAAGGCCGTGGGGATTTACTTTCTGGCCCATAGTTTACCTCCTCTTTCAGCTTAATTATTCCTTTTCCTTAACCACGATAGTAACGTGGGAAGTTCTCTTCAGGATACGGAATGCTTTGCCATGATCTCTGGGCATAATTCTCTTCATGATAGGTCCGGGGCAAACGTAGCATTCGGAAACGTAAAGGTTATCCTTATCCATATTGAAATTGTTCTCTGCGTTTGCAACAGCGGATTTCAGAAGCTTCTCCAGGTACTCACAGGCAGATTTGGGTGTGTGCTTTAAAATCGCCATTGCGGTTTCAGTATCCTTGCCTCTGATAAGGTCAAGAACGATCTGAACCTTTCTGGGGGCGATACGAGCATTTTTAAGATATGCTCTTGCTTCCATTTAAACTCCTCCTTTGCCTTTTACTTACCGTTATTGGATGTCTTTGAACCCGCATGACCCTTGTAGGTTCTGGTGGGTGCGAACTCGCCGAGCTTGTGTCCTACCATATCCTCTGTTACATAAACGGGAACGTGCTTGCGTCCGTCGTGAACAGCGAAGGTATGACCAACGAAATCAGGGAATATTGTAGAAGCACGGCTCCAGGTCTTGAGAACCTTCTTTTCGCCGGCCTTGTTCATTTCAACTACTCTCTTCAAAAGGACCTCCTGAACGTAAGGGCCTTTCTTGATGCTTCTGCTCATGGTTTTCCTCCTCCCCTATGGGAAGCAAAGGGAAAGCTTTCGCTTTCGCACTTTTCTTCTCAGAGATTCTATAAATCGAATGAAATTATTTACCGTTTCTGCGCTTAACGATGAACTTGTCGGAACGGTTGTGGTTTGCTCTGGTCTTGTAACCGAGAGCGGGCTTGCCCCAAGGAGTAACAGGTCCGGGACGTCCGACAGGTGACTTACCTTCACCACCGCCGTGGGGGTGATCGCAGGGGTTCATTACGGAACCTCTAACGGTAGGTCTGATACCCATGTGACGTGTACGTCCTGCCTTACCGAGGCTAACGTTTTCGTGGTCGATATTGCCAACCTGACCGACTGTAGCCATGCAGTTGACGGAAATCTTTCTCATTTCGCCGGAAGGAAGTCTTACGAGAGCGTAATCATCTTCCTTACCCATAAGCTGAGCCATGTTGCCTGCAGCACGAACGAGCTGTGCGCCCTTGCCGGGATAAAGCTCAAGGTTATGAATGAAGGTACCAACGGGGATATTTGCCAGTGCAAGAGCATTTCCGGGGATAATATCGGCATCTGCGCCTGCTCTGACAGTATCGCCGACCTTCAGGCCGTGGGGAGCGAGAATGTATCTCTTCTCGCCGTCCTCATACTGAACGAGAGCAATGTGTGCGGAACGGTTAGGATCGTATTCAAGAGTAAGAACAGTAGCATTCATGTTGAGCTTGTTTCTCTTGAAGTCGATAATTCTGTATTTTCTTCTGACTCCGCCGCCTCTGTGACGAACAGTGATTCTGCCGTAGCTGTTTCTTCCTGCGTTCTTCTTGAGAGGAGCGAGCAGGCTCTTTTCGGGAGCTACCTTGGAAAGACCGCTATAATCGGTAACTGTCATCTGACGTCTTGACGGTGTAGTCGGCTTATAAGTCTTTATAGCCATTGTGCTTATTCAACTCCTTTGGTGGTTTTGCGGAAAGCCTGAGCCTTCCATACATTCCGCAGAGGATTTAACCCTCTGCTCCTTGGGATCACATCATACCGTCGAAGAACTCGATGGTCTTGGAACCTTCTGCAAGAGTAACGATAGCCTTCTTCCAGGAAGGTGTCATGCCAACGTGCATACCCATTCTCTTCTGTCTGCCGCGGCAGTTCATTGTGTTCACCTTAGCAACCTTAACGCCGAACAGCTCCTCAACTGCCTTGGCAATTTCGATCTTGTTAGCGTCCTTGGCTACCTTAAAGGTGTACTTCATGTCAGCGATACCTGACATACTTGCTTCGGTAATGACGGGCTTTAAGATAATATCCTGTGCAGCCTTCATTATGCGTACACCTCCTCGATCTTAGCAACAGCGTCCTGAGCAACGATGAACTTATCGTAGTTCAGAATGTCATATACGTTGATGGTGTTTACCAGAGCAGTCTTAACACCGGGGATGTTAGCAGCGCTCTTGATAACCTTCTCGTCAACCTCAGGCATAACGATGAGAGCCTTGGAGCCCTCTGCGCCGATAGCCTTGAGCATGGAAACCATAGTCTTTGTCTTGAATTCCTCGGTCTTGATGGAATCAACAACGATCAGGTTGTTTTCAAGAACCTTGGACGAAAGAGCGGACTTCATAGCAAGTCTTTTCAGCTTGCGGTTTACAGTGAAACGGTAGCTTCTGGGCTTAGGTCCGAGGGCGATACCGCCGTGTGTCCACTGAGGAGCTCTTGTAGAGCCCTGACGAGCGTGGCCTGTACCCTTCTGTCTCCAGGGCTTTCTTCCGCCGCCGCTTACCTCTGTTCTGGTAAGAGTGGACTGTGTGCCCTGACGCTGGTTAGCCAGATAATTCACTACCATAGTGTGCATAGCGGTCTTGTTGGGTTCAATACCGAACACCGCATCTGAAAGCTCAGTTTCGGAAACCTGTGAGCCCTGCATATTTAATACTGAAATCTTAGGCATTATGCTTCCTCCTTCCACTAAGCCTTCTTAACGCAGTCAACGATGGTAACTATTCCGTTCTTAGGTCCGGGAACAGCTCCCTTGATAGCGATAAGATTATTTTCAACGTCGATCTTAACGATCTCCAGATTCTGAACGGTAACCTTCTCGGCACCCATGTGTCCGGGGAGAGCCTTGCCCTTAAAAATTCTGGAAGGGAAAGAAATAGCACCCATAGAACCTGCGTGTCTGTGTACAGGGCCTGTACCGTGGGTCTCCTTCAGTCTGGAGTTGTTGTTTCTCTTGATAGTACCCTGGAAGCCCTTACCCTTGGAAGTACCGGAAACATCAACGATGTCGCCAACCTCAAAAGTATCAGCCTTCAGAATATCGCCGACGTTCTTTTCAGCTGTGTTTTCGAGTCTGAATTCCTTCAGAGTTCTCTTAACAGCAACGTCAGCCTTTGCAAAGTGACCCTTGATGGGCTTGTTTGCAAGCTTCTCGCGGAGGTCGCCGAAGCCGAGCTGAACAGCGTCATATCCGTCATTGTCAACAGTTTTCTTCTGTACGACAACGCAGGGACCTGCTTCAACAACGGTAACGGGGATAACCTTGCCCGCTTCATCGAAAATCTGTGTCATACCGATTTTCTTACCGATGATTGCCTTTGTCATTATTTTTTCCTCCTTTTGGTTATTGGTCGGTCACCCGACATGACCCACAGGCTTGCATCTTTAAGAGATCTTACTTGATCTCCATTACGATGTCAACACCCGCAGGAAGCTCAAGACCCTGCAGAGCCTCGGTGGTCTTTGCTGTAGGTCTGAGAACGTCGATGAGTCTCTTGTGAGTTCTCATCTCGAACTGCTCACGGCTATCCTTATCCTTGTGAACCGATCTCAGGATAGTAACTACTTCCTTGTCGGTAGGCAGGGGGATAGGACCGGAAACCTTAGCACCCGAACGCTTAGCCGCCTCTACGATTTTTGCAGAAGCTGCATCTACAACTGCGTGGTCGTAACCTTTGATCTTGATTCTGAGCTTTTCATTGACTGCCACTAAAATCGCCTCCTTGATTAAACTTACTGTATGGGGACGAGTTCTGAATTTCGTTACACGCTACCGTGTGTATCGTCATTTATCAAATAAAAACAGCCCTGAAAGTTATCTTTCGGGGCAGTCTGACGTACATAGCACAAGCATACTTACAATAGTATCTGCAAACCCATTGCAGATCTACCGCAGTTTACGCACATTACCGTGTTCGCTATTACAGCCGCCCAATTTTAAATCGGACATACTCCGCGGAAATTACCTGACAAACCGTCAGCAACCTTCCGTTTCTTCGCATATCTATTGCAGTCACGCAAGAAGTATTATAACATACAAATTACCGCATTTCAAGGATTTTTTATAAAATCCCGTGTAGAAATTTGCAGATATTTTCAGCTTGCTTTTGTGCAAATTTTACAATGCCGCTTTCGGGAAATTTTCTGCAAAGTGACAATTTATCACCCGTCAAATCCCGTATCAGCCAACTTTATTATTATACCATATTTAAAGTGAAATGTCAAGGGGTTTTGTAAAAAAAGCATAGAAATCAGATTTTGAATAAAACATACGCAAACAGCTGTATGGGCGGGAAAATATGCGTCTTGACTGTTCCACTTTCTTTTGGTGACACCTCTTTTGTGACCTATTTTATTTTGCGCAACTCCCGCAGAGGGGAAACCTATATGGGAGGGCGACACAACAAACCCTAACGCAAAGCAGGGAGTTTCTCCCTCCCCTATCGGTTTCCCCTCTGCACTCCCCTTCCCTTTCACCTCTCCCTCTTTACCCTGCTTTACATTTTGATAATTGATAATATATTGATTTCTGATGTGTATTTGTGTATGTTTGTTGTTTTACTATTTATTTGTGAGGTTCGTAAGTTTGAAAAGTTGCTTAATTAACCGAAAACGTGTGTAACTGCGATACTGTAAATCCAAGCTAAGTTCTCGCTGAAATAATGACAAATCCCGTATTCAAAACAACTCTCAGCTCTCATAATTCAACACTCAACACTCATCACTCATCACTCAACACTGATTAAAGTAACTGAATTATCTCCGTATTGTAATCAAAATGTAATTGAAAATTAGGTAAAATAATGGTATAATAAATTAAATGTTAAGGGGGTGATTTCCTGTGAAGATGAAAATTATTGCGCTGGCGACCGCACTTTGTGCCGTTGCGACTCTTTCTGCCTGTTCGGTAGATGAAAATGTTGCCGTGACCGAAACAACTCCGTCAGCGGCAGAGGTAAGAGCCGCCGAGGTAACGGAAACAACCTCCGAAGCGTCCTCCGAGTCTGTTGTGGGTGCGCAGCCCGCACTTATGAGCGACGACCCCGCCGAAGAAGAATATGAGCCGTTCACATCATATACCTTTACCTATTCCGATTCGCAGGACAATTACCTTATAACCATATCCCCCGGTAAATTTACCGAGCCTGAGTACGAAGGGGCTGCAACACTGCCTCTCTCGGTGATACTTACCTGCGAGGACAAAAACTTCTCCTCCCAGACCTTTGAAGCGACCGCCCCCGAGGGGTATTATGTCGGTCTGCCATACAGTGCAAACGGAGCATACACCACCTGTACTATTATTAAGAATGACATAGATTCCACACCCGTTCCCGACCTGATACAGCTGGATTTCTGGTTGTACGATTGCAGCGAAAATGACGACCGCCCCTACTACGTTTCAAAGTTTTATACGGTACACGAAGGCAAGCTGTCCGAAGTAAAAATGATCGACAATACAAAGCAGGAGGGAGAGATACTACCCTACTGTCCCGTGGATATGCTCCATACCGAGCCGCTGAAGCTGATGGAAGTGCCCGTCCCCGAGGTGACAAAGGACGGCGTTTCCCTGCAAATATACACCTACACCTACGATATTGCGGAAAATACCCTTACAAAAAATGTTGAGCCGCCCGTTCAGGACAATATGCTCTATTTCGGATATTACTATTATTACAGGGCAATGGAAATTGCGTACTATATGAATCAGACCACTTTTCCCGCCGAGGATTACGAAAATTATATCGAAACCGAGGTAGCAAGCGGCGACAGCACTGCTACGGTAATGTATTTTGCCGTTTCCGACCCGAGATTTTCCACCTATGAGGAGCTTTATAACTATATGCTGACCATCTTCAATCAGCGTATAACGGACGATATGCTTGCGGCTGCACCTATGCAGTACAAGGATTTTAACGGAAAGCTTTACGGCATTTTGGGGGACGGCGGATATAACATCAACTTAGGACCCGTCACCTTTACGGGATATGAGATATCCGAGGACGGACAGACTATCACCTTCCACACCCGCCAGCTGACCCGTGACGATAACGGCGTCGAAACAGGCTATACGGACGGCGGAGATTTTGTCCTGACCGCCAATCCCGACAAAAACGGCTATATCATAACAAAATTCAGGTATCCTTACAGCTGATATGATAACCAAAAAGGGTGTCCTCCCCGTCCAAAATCGGAGAGAACACCCTTTTTATATTACACAAAAATTCAACGCTTAAACTCCGCTTTCTCCTATCTGTGCACCTGCCGAGCAATAGTCCCGATGACCTCCTCCATAACAATAGGCTTTGCAAGATGACCGTTCATTCCTGCGTCCAGAGAAGCCTGAACATCTTCAACAAAGGCATTGGCGGTCAGCGCAACAATGGGGATATTCCGAGCATCGGGGCGTCCGTGAATTGAACGTATCGCCATTGTTGCCTCATAGCCGTTCATTTCGGGCATCATAATATCCATAAGTATCATATCAAAGGCTTCGGGGGGATTTTCCTCGAACAGCTTTACCGCTTCTTTTCCGTCGGAGGCTCTTGTTACCTTTATGCCAAACTCCTCCAGCTGGATAATGGCTATTTCGGCATTCAGGTCATTGTCCTCCGCCAGCAGAATACTTACGCCGTTCAGGTCGACATTTGCAATGGGCATAGGCTTTTCGCAGACATTGCTTTTATCGGTGATTTCCAGCGGTATCTCAACGGTAAAGACAGAACCCGCTCCCTTCCTGCTCTCCACAGAAATGCTGCCGCCCATCATATCAACATAATGCTTTGTTATTGCCATTCCCAGACCTGTGCCCTTATACTGCGTCCTGGCACCCGTTTCCTCCTGTGAGAACTCGTCAAAGATATGCTCCACAAAATCCTCGCTCATACCGACGCCCGTATCGGCAACACGGTAGCAAACGTTCATATGCCTGTCATCGACGCCGTTACGGTAGCTTGTTTCAAAGGTAATGCTGCCGCCGTCCTCGGTAAACTTCACGGCATTTCCCAGAATATTTACCAGAATCTCTCGAATACGCACGGAATCCGCAAGCACATAGGGCGTTTCGGGGGACTCCGTCCTTGCTTTAAAATCAATGTTTCTGTCGGTCAGAAAGCCGTGGACGATGTTTGCGACCATATCTGTGACCGACGTAATATCCACGGGAACAGGCTCGAATTTCATCTTTCCGCTCTCAATACGGCTAATGTCCAGCACATCGTTAATAAGTGTCAGAAGATGCTCGGAGCTTTTGCTTATCTTTTCAAGGCAGCTTTTTACCTCAGGCTTTGGCTCATACTTCAAGGCAATTCCCGTAAAGCCCATAATAGCATTCATAGGCGTGCGAATATCGTGGGACATATTGTTAAGGAAGGTGGTCTTTGCAAGGCTTGCGTTCTGCGCCGCATGCACGGCCTCCTCCAGCTGCTGATTTATCTTCCTGTCACTTGTTCGGTCGGACAGGTCAAGTATGTACTTCTTCGCCCCCTGTATATCGCTGCAAAATGCCACCACATGGAACCACCGCAGCTCGCCGCTCACCTGATGGATATATTCCCTGTCCCATTCCCTCTGCTTTCCGGGAACAATGTCGGTGATACTTTCAAAGGCAATATCGGCTTCGTCCTCCTTTACAAGCCGTCCCAGGGAATAAACGTCCTTGCGGACCTCTTCCTCCGTAATTCCCAGAAGCTTTTCAATATTCGTGCTGACATATTCAACACGGTGATCCTCCGCATCTATCATCATAAACACGTCATCAACATTTGTGGACAGCTTTGAGAACAATTCATCACGGGCAACAAGCTCATGGTCCTTTTCTTCAAGCATCTGCTTATTTCGCTGAATTACCAGCATAAGGAGCATAACGGCAAGGGCTATGGTTATTACCGCAACTACCGCCATAGTCGCAGACTGCAGCTTGTTCATGCTGGCGTTTACCACATCTGTGGGGACGATACCCAGCACCACCCAGTCCTGAAAGCCTGCGGATTCGTAGACCAGATAATATTTCCTGCCGTTTACGTCAAACAGCAGCTGACCCGAATTTCCCGCAAGGAAATCCGTCCGAAGCCTGTCAATGTCCTCGCTTGAAAGCATTTCCGCCCCTTCAAGCAGCGGAAAAATATTGTGGATATCCTCCATATCCTCGCTGCCGTTATCAACTACAACTCTTCCGTCGGGCAGTACCGCATAGGTGCTTGCCTGACCGTTAAAGGCGGAAATTTTCAGCGCCTCCACCAGGTCGGAATTGTTAAAGGTAATGGCAATAGCCTCATACTCAAAGCCCTTGTAGCTGCACAGCTTGCACGGAGCGGCAAACACCATTATCTCGGGCTTGTCGGGCACAACGGAATTTGCAACAATGGGCTGATCGTCAAGTATCAGCGCAGGCAGCTTGTCCCGCAGATTAAGGTAGCCCTTCTGCCCGTCAATAGAGAGATATTCGCCGTTTCGGGAAATGAAATAGAAATCGGTAAAATGATTTATTTTCTTTGCCTCGGCGACATATTCAATTATATCTGCTTCATTTTCCGCACTTTCCAGAAAGGGCGTCCACATCTGCATACGGCTCCGGTTTACGGAAACAAGGTTTGACAGAGCCATATTTGCCTGACGGAAAATTTCCACAAGGTGGGCAGTGCTTTCCTCGTAGATGGTCCGTGAAACAAATCCGAAATATTCGGCACCCGCAAAAAGCACGCCCACGGCAAATATCAGCGTAAGCAAAACGGCAAGAAGCTTCTTTTTCACAGCACTGCCCTCCTTTCATTTGTTTCTGTTATCCCTGAATGATAGTCACATACTCCGTCGGCGGCAGGAACTGCTTTGTTTCGGCAAGAGCCTCGCAGATATACTCCTGGCCGGTGAAATCATTCACATAGTAATCCTCACGCTTTGCCTTAATGTCCTCGGGCATGGGGCAGTTGCAGAAGGTGGGGTGTTCAAGATAAGTGTCCGCACCTACAAGCAGTACGGTGTAAACGGCATCGTCCTCAAGGGGCTGACCGTCTACGGTAATTTCCCCGAGAGTGAATTTTCCCCGCTCCGTTTCGGTAACGGTGTATTCAAGACCGCTTGTAACGGGCATCTGATTGCGGTGGTGAACAGGATTGGAGCCGTCCTCCTTGACGTTTACCAGCCAGTCCATTATTCTGCGTACCTCCGCGCCTGTGTACTCTCCTCGGTACATAGCATTTCGGAAGGTCATTACCCATTTTACCTGCTGAGTGGTGTAATCTCCCTCATATATGGACGAGCTTGCAACGCTTGCATAGCCGATAGCGATTTGGTCTTTATTCTTATACCGCAAAGTGTTCATCAGGGAGGAAGCCGCCTGACTTCCGTGAACACCGAAGTCGTTTGAGTATGCCGTTGTCTGGGTGAAAAGCACTTCCTCCGCCTCGGGATTTTTGTAATCGGTTATACGGGCATTGAAGGCATCATAAGCTGCCTTTGCGTCATACTCGCCTGTCATCATCTTGTGTCCCACGTCCTGAGAAATATCGAAAACCTCAGTAGAAGCAAGGCGCATATACAAATGGTTGCTGTTTATGCAGTCCTTTACATAGTCAAGAGCGGGAGAGGGGTTTATCTTGACCTCCTTGTTGTAGGACAGCACGGAGGTGCCTGCCGCAACATGCTTCTGACCTTCCTCGCTGAATATCGCCATAAGAACGTCATTTACAGCCGCTTTTTTAGCTTCGTCCTCCTCCACCGCATTAGAAACTGCCACCTGACACATAGGATAGGTAAGCACCCAGTTATCCTCGGAGGTTTCACCGAAATAGGGTAGGATAACGCAGTTCATATCCCGCTCAACCTTGATACTGTCGCAAATATTGGCAGTATTGCGTATCATAGCAGTCTGTCCCGCAAAGAAGGGCTCCATTACCTCGGTGAACTGCAGCTCCTCATCGCCCTTTTCAAAGCGGACGTCTTTCAGGAACTGCTCGTACTTTTCAAAAACCTTCGGCCATACGATATTGTCAAGACCCACCTGATTATCCGCAGTTTCGCTTTCATACGACATACGCCACTTTGTCCCCTCAAGGCTCATAAGCTCGGGGATAGCACAGCCCTGCATAGTTTCCAGACAGGTGTAATCATAATACCAGTCCGCCTGAAAGCCCTTTATGCCCAGCTGCTCAAAAGCGTCGATCGCTGCCAGAAACTCAGCATAATTTGTGGGCAGAGGGATATTATGCTCATCGAAAAGGTCCTTGTTCGCCACGATACAGTCAACCTCTGCGCACATAGGCAGCCAGCGGATTGCGCCGTTTTCCTCACGGTTCACCTCAAGATAGCTGCTGTAAAAGGTGCCTGCCACATCGGTGGAGCTGAGATCCATAAGATGGTCGGCAAGAGGAGCAGCGTCATTCAGTGAAAATCTGCGGCAGCTGATAATGTCGGGCATCTCCTCGCCCCGTGCAAGCAGATCCTTGTAATATTCCATAGTGTTGTAGCTCTGCACAAAGGTAAAGTCAATATCGGGGAATTTCTGCTCCAGCCAGGGGGACAGCTCCTTGAACATTGACCTGTCCCACATATACATACTAATGGGAATTTTGCCGTCATTTTTCTCCTGAGCCGTGTTTTTATCGGCACAGCCCGCAAGCATTCCCGCCGTCACAGATGCGGAAAGCAGCAGACAGATAAGCTTGGTTTTTGTCATTTACATTCTCCTTATGAAATTTATTTAATAAGCCATTTGCGAAGGGTTTTTGCCAGTGCTTTAAGGTCAAGGGGCTTGGCAATATGCTCGTTCATTCCCACGGCCCTTGCAGCCTGAACGTCCTCCGCAAAGGCGTTTGCCGTCATAGCAATGATGGGTATGCGCTTGCAGTAGGCTCTGTCCATTGAGCGGATAACTCTTGCTGCGTCGTAACCGTTCATTTCGGGCATTTTCCGGTCGATTATGCAGGCATAATAGTCCCGATTTTCTTGATGACGAACGGTGCAGTATTCCACAGCCTCCGCCCCCGAGGAAACGCCGTCGGGCGTGTACTTGACAGCGTTGCTCATAAGGTTTGTGAACACCTTCTGTATCCGCAGACTGTCATCTCGTAAAACTCTGTATGTAAATGAGTAAGCCGCTCGTCAAGTGTCTTTATGTCAACAAATCTCAGCACATTATCCGTATATTCGGGGGACACCATATTTTGGCAAAAAAATCCGGCTTCTCCTGCGCACTGCCCGACGTACCTATCTGCTTATGAACGCTGTCTATGGAGGAAAGCTCAACATAGCTGTTTTTCGCAATATCTACATAATAAACCGATGTGTATATCTCGCTCATGGACTGAATTATCTTCATTCGCTCCGTAAGCGCTTTGTTTGAAGCCTCCGGACGCTTGTTGGTTATCTCATGCAGCAGACAGACGCAATGACCGACAGCAGCAGCGTGTCGTCCATATTGCAGCGGGGATTATCCACTCCCGGAAAGCCTATGACCTCACTGTTTACCGAAAGGGACACCATAGCAAGGCTTTCTATCCCCCGGGGCTTCAGCAGCCTGTATACCTTTGAGTCGGCAGCATATTCCTCCGACAGGGACGAAATAAGAAACTCGCCTTTTTTTCGATTTCTTTAAACAAAAATTCCGGCTCATCGACGGTTATATTCTGCAAATTGTCCTTTTCGGCGGCAACGCCCTCTTTGCACCATTCGTATGTATTGCTGAATTCCGTATGGGTCATATTAAATTCAAAAATATATGCACGGTCGGCATCATAATAGCTGCCTGCTTCCGACAATATTTTTTGTATGTTCTGACCGTCCTTGGAAACGCTCAGGCAGTCCCGCAGGAAATTTCCGGAAGTCTGTTCACGGTTCGATTTATCATTATTTAAGCGGCTCATTTTTTCACCTCCGGGAATATTCGGCACTATGCCTATGCTTTTCCGAAAAAGCTGCAAATAACCATTTATATCCATTATTAAGTATAACAGAAACACTCTGTTATGTCAAGAACTGCACGAAAATGTGGGAATTTCGTCACACAAATTTTATTGTAAACGTCATATATATTTCTGCCCGCCGAAGGTGGGGGAACACCCATTAATCAGTATTTCCATAGCAATCCACAAAATAACTTGTTTGCATTCCGAATAAAACTTAGTATTCAATTTTGAACATTGAGTTATAATCTATACTTTTAAATGTAAATTTTACCGTAATTGTTTGCCGCATTATCAGAGAAAAATTGACATTTCCCGACACAGCTGATATAATAGTAATAACCCGCCATTTTTGAGAAGTTTATACCTTATTTTGACAGAATATTTGCAGAAAACTTAGGGAGGATGCTATGGGAGAGCTTTCTTTATCAAAAAAACATAGTGCTCATTGTTGACGACTGCGAAACAAACAGAGCAATGCGGGCGGAAATACTAAAGGACGACTACGAAATTATCGAGGCATCGGGCGGCGAGCGTGCCCTTGAAATACTGCAAAAGGAAGCGGGAAGCATTTCACCGGTGCTGTCGGACGTTGTTATGCCCGAAACGGACGGTTACGATGTCCTTATACAGATGAACAGCCTTGGTATGATCGAAGATGTCCCCGTAATTATGATCTCCGCCGAAAGCTCCCGGGATTTATCACAAAGGCATACGACCTGGGTGCAGCGGATTATGTCAGCCGTCCCTTTGAATCCACCGTTGTTCAGCGGCGTGTCAAGAATACCATAACCTTGTACGCAAAGCAGAGAAAGCTTTCGGATATTGTGACAGACCGGATCTGCGAAAAGGAAAAGAACAGCAATATGATGATGATATCTATCCTCAGTCATATTGTGGAATTCCGAAACGGCGAAAGCGGCACCCATACCATACATATAAACATCATCACCGAGCTTCTGCTTAAAGCAGCTTGTGAAGAAGGACAAGCGGTATGCCATGTCAACGTCGGATATACGCCTGATAAGCACCGCCTCCTCCCTGCACGACATCGGAAAAATAGCTATCCCCGATGAGATACTAAACAAGCTCGGCAGATTTACTCCCAAGGAATATGAGATAATGAAAACACATTCGGAAATAGGTGCAGCAATGCTGAAAAACCTTACCGAATATCAGGACGAGCCGCTTTTGAAGGCGTCCTACGAGATATGCCGCCGGCACCACGAAAGATACGACGGAAAGGGCTATCCCGACGGACTTAAAGGCGACGAGATACCCAAGCAACCTGTCCGCCGTTGGAACGGTTCATTCCAAGGAACCGAAAAAAAACGTAAAGGAGGACGTTTCCCCCACGGAAACAAAGAATATGGAACTTTCATCACTTAAACAAGTTGGAATAAATACCGACAGCGCAATTGAAAGATTTATGGGCAATGAAGCATTGTTTGCAAAGATGCTGAAAAAATTCCTAGCCGATCCTACCTTTGCAAAGCTCACCGCAGCCGCTGCGGAGGGTAACGGTCAGGCTGCTCTTGAAGCGTCCCATACTCTTAAGGGTGTCTGCGGAAATCTGTCCATCGAAAGCCTTTTTGACCTTTTTGCGGAACAGGTGGTTCTTATGAGGGCGGACAAGTGGGACGAAGCATATGCCATGATGCCCGAAATTACCGAGAAATACAATCTGGTGACCGATACGCTTAAAAGCTGTCTTGATGTGCAGTAAAATATGGAGGAAATAATTTATGGCAAATGCAAAAAGGCTGCTTATCGTAGACGATTCGGAGATCGACAGAAGCATACTGAGAAACATTCTGAGCTAATGCTTTGAAATAACCGAGGTGGAAAACGGTTACGCCGCATCGGAGCTTATCACAAAAACAGGATAAAGATAGACGGCGTTCTTCCGGATATTTCCATGCCCGTTACGGACGGCTTCAATGTGCCGGACATTATGAGCGAAAACGGCATAAATATCCCCATTGTGCTTGTTACCGCCGAAGCCACCGCCGCAAATGTTCAGCGTGCGGCAAAGTATTCCATTGCAGGCTTTATAAGCAAGCCCTTTGAACCGAAGGTCATTCTCGAAAAGCTGGGCAGCATCTTCGCTATCGACACTACACAGGTATCTGCGGAAGCTAACGAGGACAGTTTTTCCAAAACCGAAACCTATGAGAATGGCACCTATATCGCAAAGCTTACCGCCATATACAAAGCCTATCTGAAAAATATGGACAAGGACGATTACCACTGCTGCCGTGTTTCAAAGCTGATGGAAATTCTGCATATCGAATACAGCCTTTCCGACAAAAGCGACCCGGACACACTTGACGTACGCCTTATAAGCAAGGCGGCATATTTCTACGACATCGGGCTTATGGGCGTTCCCTCGGAGCTTATTGCCAATGCTGACACGCTGACAGGCTCCGACCGTGAGATCTACAACAGTCATACAAATATGGGCGCAAATATTATACGGCTCAACAGCTCCGAAAACTGCAAATTCTTCGTAAAGGTCTGTTCGGATATTTGTATGCACCATCACGAAAGATTTGACGGCACAGGCTATCCCCACGGGCTGAGAGGCAGCGATAACACCGTTTACAGCAGGCTTTGCGGTCTTGCCATTCACTTTGACAAGCTTATTGTCAGCCGACGGGACATTAACGAGGTTCAGTTCGATTTCGTCATAAACGAGATGAAATTTGACAGAGGAGCCTTTTCCCCGGAGCTTATCGACCTGCTGGCAAAATGCAGAAGTGAGATACTCAGCTACTATAAGCTGCTCCGGACGAATAACCTTATTACGGTATAAAAATTTCCCTCCCGCCCCCCATAGGTACGGGAGGTTTTTTAATTTCCGCTTTTCACTTTCCAAACTCCGCATTTTACAAAGTCCTTGCCAGCGTTGCCATCAGTTCAGCGACGTTAATAGGCTTTGCAATATGCCCGTTCATGCCCGCCTTGTATGCGTTCTGCTTGTCCTCCTCAAAGGCGTTTGCGGTCATGGCAATAATGGGAATGTCCGCCTTGGATTTGTCGGCGGAATGCCTGATAGTCTTAGTAGCCTTGTAACCGTCCATATTGGGCATCTGAATGTCCATCAGGATAAGGTCATAATAGTCGGGTGCCGCCTTTTCCAGCATATCGACGCAGATAATGCCGTCCGCAGCGTGCTCGGTCTTAAAGCCGGATTCTTCAAGTATGGTCATAGCTATCTCGGCGTTCAGCTCGTTATCCTCTGCAAGAAGGATTCGCTTTCCCTTGAATTTCTCGGCATCGAAAACGCAATCGCTTTCTATGCTCTGAACATTATCTCTCTTATCTGCTATGCGATGTGGGATAGTTACCGTAAATTTTGTGCCCTTGCCCACCTGACTTTCCACCTTGATAGTTCCGTCCAGAAAATCCACCAGCCGCTTTACAATAGCCATTCCCAGACCCGTTCCGTTTACACGGCTTTCGGTGCTGGAACGTTCTCTTGTAAATTCATCGAACATATTCGGCAGAAAATCCTCCGACATACCGATACCCGTGTCCTCGATCTCCGTCCGATACATAGCATAACCCGCCTTGTGGGACGGAACCTCCGTCAGCCGCATAGTTACCCTGCCGCCCGACGGAGTGTATTTCAGCGCATTACTCAGGATATTCAGGAATATCTCACGGAGCTTTGTTGCGTCGCAGATAACCTCGGTATGCTCAACCTCAACAGAACGAGTAAACTCAATGCCATTTTCCTTCATCTGGGCATCAAACAGCGAATACAGCGTATCGTTAAAGGCATAGCAATTCCGACAGCTTTCGTCCAGCGTTGTCTTACCGCTTTCGATACGTGCCATTTCCAAAACGTTGTTGATAAGCGACAGAAGGAATTCGTTTGAGGTCTTTATCTTTTTTATGTAATCTCTTGCCAGCTCCTTATCGTCAAGATGCTTGTCCAGCAGCTCGGTAAAGCCGATAATGGCATTCATAGGCGTGCGTATATCGTGGGACATATTAAAGAGAAACGCCGATTTTGCGGCATTTGCGGCGTTTGCTATCTCAAGCTGCGCCTTTGTGTCCGCCTTGTCATGGGCTTCGGTAACATCTCGTCCCAAGATGTTGATTATGGAGCTGCCGTCCTCATCATAACCCGCAAATACGTTTATCTCGTGCCATTCGGGCTTTTTGGTATAATGCAGAAGAAATTCCTCCGTACCCAGATGACCTGCCCCGAACTGCTTCCCCCGATAATTGTCAAGAGCCATAAGCTCTACGCCCTTTTTCAGGTAAGTATCATCAACGGCATTTATGAAACGCTTGTAAATATCCTCATAATTATCCGTCGCCTTCATTCTTGCAACAGTGTCCTCCAGACCTGTTCCCGTAATAAGCGTGTATTTCCCCGTGTCAATATTTACCGTCATATTATAGCTGTAAAGCATTTTTGTAACGCCCGAAAGCAGCTGGTCACGGGCGTTTGATGCACGCAGCTCACGTTCCTTTTTCTCCTGCTGCTCGTGAGCCTCGGTAATGTCACGTCCCAGGATATTGGCAATGCGGTCGCCGTTTTCGTCTGTTCCGAGGAAGATGTTTATCTCATGCCACTCAATGCCCTTTTCGGTCTTTGCGGCATATTCCAGATTGCCGATGTAGCCCGTTTCGTCCTCCCTGCGCTTTCTGAGTGCGGACAGGCTGCTGAAGCTTCCGAAGGCTTCAATGTAGTCCTCCGCAACATACTGTATCTCCCGTCGGTAAGCAGTTTCATAATCATCGGTAGCTTCAAAAATCTTTAAAAATTCCTTCATTCCCGTACCGACGATAAGGCTGTATTTTCCGCTGACAAGATTAAGGGTCAGGTTATAGCTGTAAAGGGTCTTTGTAATGTCGGAAAGTATCTGGTCCTTTGCGGCAACGGCTTTCAGCTCATTTTCACGGTGCTCCTGTGCCTTGCGCATTTCCGTAATTTCACGGCCGAGAATGTTTGCCGTGGGATTTCCGTCCTCGTCAACTCCCATAAATGCGTTGACCTCATACCAGCCAATACCGTTGTCTGTCATAGCGGCATATTCCTTCTGACCGATATGACCGCTGAGATCCTGCTGACTGCGAAGTGCCTCCAGCGAGAATTTGCTGTTCATCTCCTCACGGTATTCGGGGAGAACCTTTTCAAGCAGATAGCCGCACGCCTCGTCAAAAACGTCCGTCTGAGAGAAATGACGGATAAGCTCCTCCATGCCCGTTCCCACAATAAGGCTGTATTTTCCCGTATTAAGATTAACCGTCGCATTGTAGCTGTACAGCGTTTTTGTAATATCCGAAAGTATCTGGTCCTTAGCGGCAGAGGCTTTCAGCTCACGTTCCTTTGCCTCCTGCTGCTCATGTGCCTCGGTAATGTCACGTCCCAAAATGTTGGCAACCGCTGCGCCGTCCTCATTTGTTCCGATAAACAGATTCACCTCGTGCCATCTGCTTGTATCGCCGTAAATCGACCGATAGGAGAGCGAACCCACATAGCCCGCAGAATTTACCCTGCCTTTAAGCGCATGAACCCCTATGAGAGAATTCATTCTTTCCCTGTCCTCGGGGGCGATATTTTTGGAAAGCTTTGCATAAAGCAGCACATATTCATCATTGCGCTGCATAACGTCCACTATCTCGTCCATACCCGTGCCTGTTATGATAGTGTACTTCCAGGTTTCCAGATTTACCGTAAGGTTATAGCCGTAAAGCATCTTTGTAATTCCCGAAAGCAGCTGATCTCGTGCCATTGCCGCCTTCTGCTGATTTTCACGCTTTTCGTGACGCTTATGCGCCTCGGTAATATCTCTTCCGAGGATATTTGCAACAGGCTCTCCGTCCTCGTCGGTACTGATTAAAACATTTATCTCATGCCATTCCTCGCCGTAATCGGTAATTGCGCCATACTCAAGATTTCCGATAAAGCCGTTGGAATTTGTCCTTGCACGAAGGGAATCAAGGCTTGCCAGAGCGGCAAACTGCGGCACATTTTCGGGGTCGAGATAGGAAAGCTTTTTATTGTAAGCCGTTTCGTAATCGTCGGTGGATCTGAATATCTCCATAAACTGCGTCATGCCCGTACCGATTATCATGCTGTATTTTCCCGTGCGCAGATTAAGGGTGAGATTATAGCTGTAAAGCATTTGGGTAAGCTCGGAGAGAATACGGTTTTTGTCCGCAGCCGCACGAAGCTCCTTTTCTCTCTTTTCCTGGGCATTGTGAGCCGCCGTCACATCACGTCCGAGAATGTTTGCTATCCTTCTGCCGTCCTCCGCCGTGTCAACAAAAACATTTATCTCATGCCACTCAAACTCGTCATCGTCGGGATAGATAACGGGGTATTCAAGCGTTCCCTTGAAGCCGTTTTCCGAAGCGTTATTCCTTGCCGAATCAAAGTTTGTCAGCTCGTTAAAACGGTCAACATAGGAGGGGTGAATAATACTGTTCTGAAAATTGGTAAGCTCCGCCTTGTTGCTGTGATGCTTGTATTCATTGACGGTACGTTCCATTCCCGTGCCCGTTATCAGCGTGTAATCCCCCGTAGCAAGGTCCACAGTCAGGTTGTAGCTGTACATTATCTGCGTTATCTGGGCAAGCACACGATCCTTTTTTTCGGGTACCTTTTTCAGTTCATTATTAGTTTGCCGGATATAATAATTCTTTTCGATGAAAAACTGCAGCGTTTCCTTTAAAAGCGCGTATGAGCCCTCCATCTCCCTTTTGGTTTTCCTGTGAACACGGGAAAGGACATCTCGCACTTCCGCTTCATCAATGCCAAACGAAACGGCTTTGCGGACTATTTCTTCCTCGTCCTGATCGTCGGAAAGTGCCTGTCCCGCCAGCACTCTGCCGAGCATCTGACCATCGGGGAGCACAATTGGTATGGAGAAATCGCACAAGCCCATAGGACAAACAAAAACACCATTTTTGTCAGCACTCCATGATGACCTGCAGCCTTCAAGACCCTTTGCATTTTCGTGTATCAATGTGCAGAAATCGGTCATACCGAAGCTGCCGGAGGTGCAGTTTTCCTCCGTGTCAACAATAACAGCCGACATTCCCGTGCTTTTTGACCAGTTATCCAGCAGACTGTACAGCTGATCCATATCGCAGAATTCCTGCAGAGCAAGCCTTGATGTATTTTGAGTGAAACTGTCCATGGTTTTCCTCCAAAAAAATTTTGCTTATCCTTTCAAGGATATATCCAATTCAGTCACATATTGCTATAGCAAACGACAAAAATAATCTTACTCTGAGTGTAATTGGAGTTATAGCAGTTCATAAAAATATCCTAACACACTTGTAGGGAACGCATCCCGTCCCGCGGTTATCAAAAGAACTATTGAAATCTGCGGTCGGGGAAACCCCGCCCCGACAATAACGTTATTTATGTGGATTGATATAGTATAAGAACAAGTACGGTCGTGTCGCCAATCATAGCTGCCTCGCCTTTTGAGAACATATTAACCAAAGGGTCATAGTCAATCTGAAGCATGAAGGTATATCCGTCCCTTTATGTAATTGCATATCGAACCGAACGCATAATAAATCATAATAATTATATCAAAATAATATAAAAAAATCAAGACTTCCGCCGATTTTTGGCAGAAAAACCGATATTTGTGATATGGTACGGGTTCCCGTCCCGCTTTGACCCGTAGCACCCACAGTAATACTAAACACCCATTAATCACGGGAATCTCTCGGTGCAAAAATCCATATACAAAATTTACGCCGATTTCTTCTCCGTGATTTAAATGGCGTTTATTATAAGTTTATTTTTGTCGTTTGCTATAAAATGTAACGATAATGGGTGTTCCCCCGCCGAAAACGGAGGAACACCCATTGAACATTAAAAATAACGATATTGCAGGTGCATTTTTTCAGTATTACAAAGCATTTTTCCTTTTATTCTTTTTTGCTTATGTGTTTTCACGGATAATCTTTTCGGTTTCCCGAACCGGTAGCTTAACGATTTCGGCAATGGTCTGTACAGGAATGTTTTTCTTAAACATTGCTATTACATGGTTTATTGTTGTTTCAAGAGAGCCTTCTGCTTTGCCTTCCGCTTTGCCTTCTGCTCTGCCTTCTGCCCTGCCTTCTGCTCTTCCTCTATTAATATATAGCGAACTGATATTGCACATATCATCGACCTCTGAAAGTGGGATTATGTGTTTTCACGGATTATTTTTTCGGTTTCCTGAACCGGTAGCTTAACGATTTCGGCAATGGTCTGTACAGGAATGTTTTTCTTAAACATTGCTATTACATGGTTTATTGTTGTTTCAAGAGAGCCTTCTGCTTTGCCTTCTACCCTGCCTTCCGCTCTGCCTTCTACCCTGCCTTCTGCCCTGCCTTCTGCCCTGCCTTCCGCCCTGCCTTCTACCCTGCCTTCTGCCCTGCCTTCTGCTCTGCCTTCTGCTCTTCCTCTATTAATATATAGCGAACTAATATTGCACATATCATCGACCTCCCTATCGATCTCCTTGTTCATGGGGATACCGTATTCTTCATGGACTATTCTTTTCTTCTCTGCTGCGGGTATCTCCGCAACAAGCAGCGAATGAAGCATTCGGATAATGCCCCTGCACTCCTTTGTATGGGATTCTCCCAGACATACCATTATTACATTCATAAGGTCATAATCAAGAATGTCCTGCTGCGTGTCTATGTATTTTCCCGCCAGATCATATCTGTTCATCTTATAGTGGGAAATGGTATTCTTATGCTTTTCATCGGGCGAAGTGCATATCCAAATGGAATATACCTTTTCTATTTTTTCATAATGAGAACCCGAAAACACCGTATTCAGCTGTCCCGAAATCAGCCTTGCACAATAGTATTCCGCACGCTTGATAAGGGGGTAGCCCGCATTAAAATTGTTCTGTATCTCTAGGTTGATTATCAAAGCGATCTGTCTGTTCTGCGGAGTGCGGGCTGTGAATTTGATGTCATATATCCGCTTGCCCTCCATGACCGACATATCCTCGGTAGACTCGCCTTGGATAACGGGCAATATATCGGGATCCACGGGCGTTTCCGACACGGACACATTGCTTATCATATTCACGATATCATCTGCTTCGCTGTCCAGAAATTCGGGAACAACAGCCTGCAAAAGCCTTGCGATTATCTGCTTTGATGACATTATCTTTTTGCAGCAGCTGTCAAGGTCGGGAAGGATTTCTCCGTTATTTGTAAGGTCAATAACGTCAGCTTCATAGGTCTGCATCTTTAGCACCGCCTTTCCGATTTTCTGACTATATTATATCACGTTTATCTGCGGAAATCAATAGCCTTTTGACAGATTGAATAAAATCCCGAATAGCTGCAATTTCTTATCTAAACACCATTTAAATCAAGGAGAAGAAATCGGCGCAAAAAGCGAAACTGTTGAAAAGAGTTTTGCGTTTATGGGTTTTTACGCCGAGAGATTCCCGTGATTAATGGGTGTTTAGTATTATCCTTAGGCGAATCTAAAACATAATGCAGAGCAATTGCAGCCTCAACAAATCCGAAATTCGATCCGAAATGTCCTCCCTTTATTTATAGAAACGACAGCTGCTCCGTTCTGTAAAAAGCGTGTTCAAGCTCCTGTAACGGTTCAACTTCAAGAGTTTCAATACTGCTGAGCGGTCTTGCTTTCAGCTTTAGCATATAACTGTTGCTGAAGCATTTAACAATTTCGGCTGTATCAAGGTGAGTAAAGCATATCAGCTGAATTCTGAATTTTCTCGCTATCTCAAACATTGGCGTAAGCAAATGCGCCGATGAAATTGGTCCGAACGGATTATCGAGTATCAGCACTCCACTTGAATCCTTTATCGAATTGGATATACTGCGTGAGAAATTCATCATTGATAAAATAAGCGCAAAGAAAACAACAAAACGTTCTCCGCCCGAGTTGGCTTTTAATGCGTTTTCCCATTTGCGATATGAGCTTGTCTGTACCGAATTTCCTATTTTATAAACCGAAACAGGTATCTCGTCATTTCCGATATAACAGTTGAGCAGTCTGCGGTAATTCATGATCTTATGCGCCGACTGTTCACGAACGCGGATATCGGTTTCTTCATAATTATTCAGATATTCTTTAACGCTGCTTTCAATGTACTGCTCCATTCTGGTTTTTGAAGCCGTATCATCCTGCGCAATTTCGGGCAGATCTATTCTTATCATCTGTTTATTCTGTTCAAATATTTTTACAGAAGATTTCTTTGCAAGGTTTTTCAGATCATCATACAGCGATTTGATCCTTTGCATACAATGACTTACAAGTTCAATTTTACTGCTTTCAATATCTCTGAGTTCAGTATCAAGGCGACCTCTCTCCTTTTCAAGTGTCCGCATATCCTGTTCAAGTTTTTCATCCATCGTAAAATACTTATCTTTTTCGGTTTCATTATTGATGAATCCGATAAGCTGCCCGATAATGTTTTTGAACATCAGACCACATTCCGAATATTTTGAAAGATTGCCCTTTATCCAATTGAGAGCATCCTTTTCAGCTTTCTGTAAACTCTTTTCAGAGCTTTCGATCCTACTGCGGACCTTTTCTATCATGTGATCGGATATCTCGATTATATGGTGAATATCATTGTTATCATGATATTTTTCTGCAATGATTTCTGATTGACCAAGTTCATATTTATGCTTATCAATTTCTGATTCTGCGCTTCTTATTTTTTTATTGATAACCTCAA
The DNA here is from genome assembly GCA_945877315.1 of uncultured Ruminococcus sp. Classification (GTDB taxonomy): domain Bacteria; phylum Bacillota; class Clostridia; order Oscillospirales; family Ruminococcaceae; genus UMGS1889. Next base: position 38,782 of record CAMCRP010000010.1, read on the forward strand.
TCAAATCAGTACATTCTTTGATACGAGAATCAAAATCCGCTCCTATTTCCGATTTGGGCAAAACCTCCTTACCAAAATCACTGATCTTTTTCTCCGTTTTCGACAATTTTTCCGCAAGCTGCTTTAGTTTTTCTTCGTGAGTTGCGGACTCTCTCACAAGTTTTTTCAGCTCATCTTCTGCAGCTGCCCTTGCAGCTTCTTCTCGATTATATGCTTCTTCCGAATATTCAACAACGCTGTATTCCTCTTCCGAAACGTCCATATCATCAAGCCTTCTTATCAGCCTTGCTATTTTTTCACTGCACTTCTCAAGGGCGTTATCCAGCCTCTGCTTATCATTGTCAAATTCTTTACGAAAAGCATCAAATTCTGCTTTCAGTTCATCATAGGGTTCGGAAAGCAGCTCTGCGTTATCTCCGTCGGTTTCGAAATAAACCTTTAGATACTCCGTTTTCTTTTCTGCCGCAGATCTCTGCGCACTTGCAATTTCTTCTGACAATACCTTTAATTTATCCAGACTGTCAGTTACAGAGTTGATTCGGTTTTTCAAGCAGTTCATTCGTTCTTCGTTTTTGGAAATGCTGCTCAAAGTATTATAATACTCGTCCATTTTACAACATATCTCCCCGAAACGAGATTTCCTTTGTTCGAGCTTCAACAGTTCATTTGATAATTCCTTCTGACGATCATTAATTTTTTCTCTGCGTTCGGAAAGCTTCTTGTTATCGTTATTGATACTGTTGATCTGGTTATCTATATTTTGAAGCTTGTCCGACAATGCCCTTTGTTCGGCTGATTTTTCACTTCTGTAACCTTCGGGATAATCAAAATCACGAACAGCAGAAAGCTGTGATTCCCTCTCGGAAAGCTTTCCTTGTAAATACTGCAATTCTTCATTCTTTTTATCGATCATTTCGCTGATATTTTTGATATACGAATCCCTATCATTGAAATATCCGTGTGAATATGCAGTAAGGAATTGCGAACCGTCTGTTTTCTTCCCCTCGGTAATGTCTGAAATTTCCGAAAGAGTAAACACAGGTATCGCTGCAGAGATCCAGCTGTCAACATTAATGCTGTCATAAATATTACGGCGAGCTTTATCGTCATTTACAATAACAGAAAAAGCCACAAGCGGTTCAACATCCAGTATTGTGTCGCAAAGCTCCTTATGCTCCGAGAGATAAGCCGTACCCGTCTGATACTCGACACTCGTATTATCAAGAAAATCAACAGCACTTTGCGGAATATGAACATTACCCTTCTCGGCATTGAGCTTCTGTTCCAATAAGCTTTCTTTTCTTCGATCACAAAACTTTATTTCGTCACTCAGCTGAGCGATTTTGGAAACAAGCTCATTTTCAGGTTCTTTTGTAAATGCTTGCTTTTCTGCCATAGACAAGGACATAAGCACATCACAAACAGCTTTGAATATTACGTCATATTCAGCAAGCTCCGCTTCAACTTTAGCAAAATCACGATCGGTTTCATATTTTTTTATATTCAATTCGGATATTTTTCTCTGATTATCGATAACTCTTTCTTCAATCTGCTTGTATTCTTTAGAGAGATCTTCGATTTCATTAAGCATTGCAGTTATATCCAATGCAAAACGCTGTTTTACATCTTCAATTTCTTTGGGATCATATATGTCATCAAGCTTTTTGGTAATGCTGATATTCAAATCCGATAATCCCTTAGAAATATCACTGTCAAGCTGATCTCTTTGACCGCTAATTTTATCGGTTTCCGACTTTAATCCGCTGTGTTCCGATGAAAGCTTATTCTGTTTATCGGTAAGCTCATTTATATTTGCAGTATTATCTGCAATTTTCTCTGAAAGTTCTGCAAGCTTTTTCTCAATATCCACCAAAAGCTTTTCTGCGGCAATATGCAAAGAATAACGTACCGAGCTTATATGTGCATCAAAATCACTGTCTGTCATTCTTCTTAATTGTGTCTGCAGTTCGATCTGTCTTGCTTTTTGCTCAACCAATTCGCTGTACTTCTCTGCCGCATGAAGCACCTTTATATTATGCTCGGCGTTATCCTTTTTTAAATTTGCATAATTTGTCTTTCGGGCAAGCTCATCCACAAGCAGTTCTTCGTTTTCCTTGAACGCCGTATCACGATACCAGCTGTAAGAAAGCTGTTCAAGCTCAATATGAAGTTTGTTTTCTTCTGAAGCATTTTTATCATTTGAAAGCTGTTCAAGCTGTAATTTTTCCTTTGATATAGCATCTTTCAGACTGACGATATAATCAAAAAGCTGCCTTACAGAACTCTGATTTTCATCATACAAATTCCAAAGCTGCTTTACCTGCGGAACGAACTCGTTAAGCTGCCCGATAAAATCACCTATTCTCTTTCTCTGCTCGATCTTCTCCGACATCTGCGCACAGCTTTCCGCATAGTGCATAAACATTTCATCAACAGATTCATCTGCAGCATCATTTATTCCCTTTCCTGCTGTGATCCCGGGAATAATGAAACGATCAAGCAGTTTATCGGTCGTGTTATACCCCTCTATAAATTGCTCGATACCGCCCTCACGCTCGTTTATCTTAACAAGAATATTTTCCCATTCGCTGTGAATGATACCGAATTCATCAAGTCTTGACTGATATTTTTTTACATCATCCGAATGATAGTATTCAAGACTTTTCGCCATCGAGCGCACCTTTTCAAATCGGGCAGGAACAAATCGTCCTTCCTCTCTTTCCGAAAGAGGAAAATTCACAATATCATATTTATCTCCCGTGCGGCCATAATGATTGATAAAGGTAAAGTATTTTACAGCCCTGTTTTCATCCGATTCATTTGTACTCTGGCTTGAAGTTATGGCAATACCCGTCATAAGATGATCCGATGAACGGTCAAGCTTCCATTCAAGAAGTATGTAGGCACAGTCAGAGCTTTTGCGGAAATAATCACTAATTCTTCTTGCCTGGACCTTTGCTCCGGGAATAACAGGCTGTAAAAGCAGCTGAACAAGGACAGTTTTTCCGCCTCCGTTTTCAAGGTCAAGGAGAGTATCCATAGTATTGCCGTCAGAATCATCAAAAACAAAAATCTCATCGGGAATAAATCTTGTACCGTCATTATAGTAGAAATTCACTATTCTCGCTCTGCTTATTGATGGCATTACTCTTCTCCCCTCTCAAATATGGAATTGACCTCTGCAACTCGCTGTTGGCTCAAGAAATACGGCATAAGGTCGGATAGCTTCTGTGTTGGCTTGTAAACATTAGGTTCAGATTCATAAATAAGCTCTTCTTCTCTTAATTTTCTGATAACCTTCATAATAGCACCGTTCATATTATCAGCACTGTTATTGTCAATATCATTTCTTTTGGAGAGCCAACCGGCTGCAAGCTTGCAAAACTCAATGCTGTATTTTTCCGAAGCGTGCTCATATTCCTGTTCTTCCTCTCTGATCTTACGGCAATGCTCGGAAAACTCCTGTATCATATCGGAAACAACAAACATTTCACGAGTTTCAAGATTATTTCCCTTTCCGCCGTACATCGAATGAAGAATAAATACAGCAAGATAATTGTATAAATAGATGTCGGATATCTTTGCATCGGAGCCAACAGAACGTTTATAATCAGCGTTATTCTGCAAAAATAATTCATTGGACTGATCGGGTATCAGATATATCCTTCTCGGAGTTTTAAAAAGCTTGAATTCAAACTCCTGCTGCAGCATAGCAAAGTCATCGGATACTTCATCGTCGTAATAATACGAAAATAATTCTTCATCATTTTCTTTTTCAATATAACCGTTATTCATTAATGCTCTGAATAGCTTTGCTGTCCTGATATTCATCTTATCACCTCAATTTCAAAGTCATTGGAGAATATCTTCATTTGACCTTCTATCGTAAATTCACACACTTCATTCAGCCTGTCAATACGAACGCTTTTTATGTTTAACAGTTCATCGGTCAATTCACTTAAGCAATATGCGAGATCAAATTCACCCGATGGAATAATAATATTCCTTTCGCTGTTTTTCCAACCCTCTATATCGATCTCGCCCATTGAAAAAAGCTTCATCATAACATCAAGCAATGAATTCTCTTTACACATTTCCGATAAATCTTCCATACCGATCGAATCAACAAATCCGCTGAATTTAGATTTATCATCATTCCTGATGTAAGAAAACAAAGCCTTGATGATCGCAGCATACCGCTTGTCCCGTATCTCTTCAATGGATATGATCTGCTCATCTCCTGCTGTCAGATCAACATACCCCGATTCGGCTTCTTCACGAAGCTTTTTCTGAATGCCATAAAAGCTTTCTATGCTGAAATACCGAGGAAATCTCGGCTTAAATAAAGGTACAAGAAGCTTTGAAAGATCGGATATTCCATCTGTCTTTACCCTTTGCATAGGTTCAAGGATCGTTTTCTCAAAATCAAATCTTTTTGAAAGCATATCAGAAAAATCCGATTCAAGAATGTCCGCATAGCATTTTCCCATAGAGAATTTTTTATTATATATCCTTGTCTGTTCGCTGATAACTACATCTATGTTTTTCAGTATTTTATTAATTTCACGCTCTGTATTTTCAGCATTTGCAATGATCGTTCCGCTGTTTGCCGAGTCAATTATAGCATCAAGCTGTGCCGAAACAGCCGATCTTATTTCATTCATCTGATTGCTTTCGTCTTCAAATGCACTTTCGACCTGCTTTATAAGCTCATCATATTCATCGACTGATATCTTTGATATATTTGTCTTGCAGCGAAGCATAAAATCGTCCATTTTGCCCCTTAATCTTCGAACCATACTTACAAGCTCGTTGCTCTGACTTAAAGCCTTTGAATAATTCCCACGCTTGATAAATTCCTGCAGCTTGAATCTGCTGACCGAAAATTCAAGCTCCGTATCGATTTCTTTTGTTCTGAAAAGAAATTCATATACTTCATCTGTGAGTGTATAGCAGCCGCTATGATCATCAAGCAAATACAGATTATCTTCGGCAAAGTCCCGATCAATATTATTATAGTTTCTGAACGTTACCACTTTACCGCTGTTTCTGAGAATATCATTAACGATAAACTCGGTCAGTACATCGGCTTTTTCGGCAGGATAACCATAAACCTCCGACATTTCACGCAAAAATCGGGATATATCCTTCTTGCTGCATTTTTCTCCGTATCGAAGTGTACTGTCCATTATGAAAACAAGCACTGCAATCACAAGATTATCCATCATATCCTGATCGTCGGGGAAAAAATCTTTTATTTCGTCAGTAAATCCGTGCTTTTTGATATACTTGATAACATTAACAAACTTCATTCGCTTTTCAAAGCCTTCAAGCAGCTCCTTAGTTTCATTGGACAGCATATATCTCACCTCGAATTGTTTTTAAGCACCTCGTAATTGATTATCTCCTGCGGAAGCCGCTTGTCTGCAAACAAAACATCATTTATTTTATCTATTTCTTCATCGGAAAACAGTTCACGCAAACCGTCTGTTTCAATGTCTTTTCCGCGTTTGTCATCACTCTCGGGCAACGATGAAACATCGGCAAACTCGAGCATTTTCTTATATATCGGCGCAAAAAGTTCAATATCGAATTCAGCGGCTTCTTTACACAAACGATAGAAAATATCAAAACCCGCTCTGTCAATATCGCCGCAGTACAGAAGAGATAATTTGCCCGAATTCAGAAAACGAGCATAAGACGAAAACTTACCTTTTCCGGTAACATCATTCCCTTGTCCATATATAACGCCGTCAATATGAACGCCAAAAAACTCGTAACAGCTTTCCTCTGCCATTAGTCTGCGGATATTAAACCAAATATCCTTGTTTTCACATATTAGCAGCGTCATATTTTCTTTTCTCTGTGGAATATAATCGGAAAAGCACTGCTCGGGAGTTGTATAGAACTTCAAATCATTTTCCGTTAGTCCGATCGACTGCATTAATGAAATGTTATTATCAAGATACTTTTCCTCACCGAACAACTGAAAAGAACGCTCTCTGCGTGAAATATAGCATTTCTCTGAATTGTCCTGCAAAAACCTGCTTATTGCTGTCAGCTCGGCTTGGTTTTTCTCAAACGCTTCGGGCTTTCTCAATAAATAACCATTTGCAACAAGTTTCGGATGCAGCTTTTTTATCTCGGAAATAGTTACGCTGTGATCTTCTTTTTCGGTCACAATGCTGTATTTTTTATAAAGAGGATTTCTGAGATTTCCGTTTGTTCCGCTGCTTTTCAACGGAACAAGCTTGCCCTCAGTGACAAAAGATAATATCTCCTGTTCGCTGATTTCGGCTGATAATAATTCTTCAAGTGTTACTCGCTTTTTCTTGAATTTATTTAGTTTATTCATTTTTTCTATTCCTCTCAGAAATTAAGCCTTTCACTATCTCTACATCAGCAGGAGAAAGCTCAAATTTGCTGCACTGTGCCGCCGTTATCCGAGTTATAAATCCGATAGATTCACCATAAAGCAACATACAATTATTCGGGAAGCATTATATCACCTTTTTGATAGATTTGTTGTTATTGCTCCCCCAATTAACTATTGAAACAAATTAAGCAGAATAAGCAGTAAAAGGAGCATGAAAAAAGGAAGCAATTTTTGCGGAATTATTCTGAATAGTCTTGAGATGAGAACGAACCTTATGTTCAAGTTCTTCTTCGGAACGAGGTGAAGATTTTGCACCTACCGAACGCTTCAAATCACTGTTTAAAAGCTCATCGGGATTGTACTCGGGAGCATATGGCGGAAGGTAAAAGACCTCAATTTTATCCTTATGTGCCGCAAGCCATTCCTGTACTTTTCTTGAATGATGAACACGAAGATCATCCAATATCAGAAACACCTTATTGACATCACGAATAAGCCTACCCATAAAATCGATAAGCTTTTCTGCATTCATATTCTCTTTATACAGCATAAATCTCAGCTTGCCGCGCTTAGAAATTGCAGATAGCATATTGACCTTGAATTTCTGTGATTCTACTCTTACAACTGGCGTTTTTCCCTTTGGAGCATATCCTTTCAATATACGGACATATTCCAAACAGATCTTTTTCCATATTATATTCCTCACTTGGTATCAAAAATGATACTAAGTATTATAAAAAATCGTACTTGTATTATCTGTATTATATGCTATAATAATACTATAATATAACAATATTATATCACAATAACTGTAAAGGAGTCAAGTGTTATGAAAGGAGTTCCGGATTTTTTAAAGGGTGCAGGACATTTTACATTGCAACCGTTGACGGAGATCAGCCGAGAGTAAGACCGTTCGGTGCAGTCTGCGAATTCGAGGGTAAGCTTTATATTACCACTAACAACAAAAAAAGACATTTTCAAGCAGATGCTTAATAATCCGAAAATCGAAATTTCCAAAAGTGAGTTCAATATTTTTTATTGAAAATTTGTATAGAATATGTTATTCTTATATCAAGAAGGCTATGTTTAGAATAACTGCCGCTGCTGTGTCGGAAATAACATTGGCAGGCTGCTTCGGAAACAGAATAGCATATAAAATATAAGGAGGATATGGTTATGATAATAGGCGTGGATTATTACCCTGAGCACTGGGATAAATCCCTTTGGAAAGCGGATGCCGATCTTATGCGGGAATCCGGCGTCAAAATAGTGCGCCTTGCAGAATTTGCGTGGTGCAGGCTTGAGCCGCAGGAGGGTAATTTCGATTTCGGCTGGCTTGATGAAATAATCGGGATTTTATCGGAACGTGATATAAAAATCGTTTTGTGTACTCCCACAAACTGCCCCCCGATGTGGTTTTACGAAAAATACCCCGATGCCGTTCAGACGGAAAAGGACGGCAGAAAAACCAACACAGGCATAAGAGGGCACAGGTGTATAAATAATGCAGACTTTCTGCGATATGCCGAGCGTATCATTGATACTATGACAAAGCGGTATGCTGACAATAAGGCGATCATTGCATGGCAGATAGACAATGAGCTTGAAGCAAATTTCTGCTTTTGTGAAACCTGTATCGGGAAATACCGCAGCTGGCTTAAAGCAAGATATACAACTGTTGAGGCAGTAAACAAAGCCTACGGAAATAATATGTGGAGCGGCGAGTATTCCTCGTGGGAGCAGATAAAGCCTCCATTCGGCAGCTATCCCGATGCGTGGCTGAACCCATCGTATATGTTGGATTACAATCGCTATGCGTCTGACAGTGTGGTGGAGCATATCAATTGGCAGCAGGAGCTTATCAGAAAAAACTGCCCCGATACCGCTATCACCACAAATGTGTGGTTTTGCAGGAATATGCCGAACTTCTATGATGAATTCAAGAAGCTTGATTTCATCTCCTATGACAACTATCCGACAACAAGGCTTCCCGACAATTCAGAGGAGTGCTACTCTCACGCATTCCATCTTGACCTTATGCGGGGAGTAAAGCGCAAAGGGTTCTGGGTAATGGAGCAGCTAAGCGGAGGCCTTGGATGCTGGGCACCGATGGGAAGAACTCCCTCGCCCGGTATGATAAAGGGATACTCGCTGCAAGCCTTTGCACACGGTGCGGATACTGTTGTTCATTTCAGATGGAGGACAGCTGTAAGCGGAGCAGAAATGCACTGGCATGGTCTGATTGACCATTCAAATGTACCGGGCAGGCGTTTCAAGGAGTTTTCTGAGCTATGCAAAGAGGCGGCAGCACTTGAAGCTGTGCGGAATACTGAAATTCGGTCGGATATAGCTATACTTTACTCTCCCGATGATGAATATGCTTTCAAAATTCAGCCGCAGACAAATGGAATGTACTATATGGAACAGCATTTTCTGCTTCATTCCGCATTTGCAAAATATGGACTTAATATCGATGTAATAAGCCGCCTGGAGGATATTTCCCGCTATAAGATAGTCATTGCTCCCCAAATGTATCTTACAGACGAAGCTGTTACAAAGCGGCTGTATGAATTCACCGAAAACGGCGGTACTGTTGTACTCACCAACCGCAGTGGGGTAAAGGACGAAAACAATAAATGTATTATGGAGCAGCTGCCGACGGTATATCGCAAGCTTGTTGGCGCATACGTCGAGGAGTATGACCCTATCGGTTATGACACCTCCTCCATAAGGCTTACAGACGGAAGCATTTATAAATGCCGTCAGTGGTGTGATATACTCTGCCCCGAAACAGCAGAAACAATTGCCGTATATGACGAGGAATTCTACAAAGGCAAGGCGGCGATCACACGGAACAGCTGCGGCAGAGGAACCGCTTACTATATCGGTACAGTTTGCGAAAAAAAGCTGTACTGTAAGCTTGCAAAGGATATTTTGCTTGAGTCGGGAATTCCGTTTGTTGAAGGTCTGCCCGACAATGTGGAGTTTACTACTCGCACAGGTGATGGTATTATAGCAAGATTTATATTCAACAATACGTCTAAAAACCAACACTTTACTCTTGACAAGGAAGAGATAAGCCTTGCTCCGTTTGAGATGAAGATAGATATTATTGGAGGCTGACTATGGAAATTCTGCAAAGGATAATGTCGCTTGTAACAGCTTTTACTTTGCTGATGTCGGGCTGTGGAATTAATGATACATCAGAAACAGGCAGCAGTCAGACAACAGGCGGTGATACAGTGAGTGAATTGAATACAGGCAGAACTAAAGCAGACCCATCTGAAATTACCTGCGCAAGCAGCTACAGCTTTGATAAGCTGACTTACGGAGATATTGAGAAATGGAGTATAGCTGCCTGATAGAGGCAGAAACAGCAAATTCAAATTCGGGAATAACCATTAAAACGGATAAGGCAGGCTATTCGGGCGAGGGCTATATTGACATTACAGATAACACTGCTTTCAGCATAAGTGTGGAATCTCAAAGCGATTTACGGTAAAAGAACTCTTTCGGGACAGTGCACAAATTACGGAACAAATACCGAAACAGATGCGATCTATTTGGGTTACGAAAAATACCCCGCTGTCCGCACATTTGATTTTATCTTCGATTCAATAAACAACTGCAAGGGAAATCCCGAAGCCGCAAAGGGTGAAAATCTTTATAAGCGAATGGGAATGGCTCTCAGAAACTGCGGACGTGACATAGTTTTTTTCTGCCTGCAATTGGGGAAAAGATGATGTTCACAGTTGGATAAGAGAGTCAGGGGCAAATCTTTTCCGCTCCACAGGCAATATTCAGGATAACGGGAAGTCGGTAAAGCGCATTGCCATTTCTCAGACAGGCAAAGAATGTTACGGGGGAGTTTACTGCCACAATGATATGGATATGCTTGTTGTCGGTATGCACGGAAACAGCGACAATACGTTCTTGCGAAAAGGATACTCGACAGACAGTCAGAACATATCATAAAGTTTACGATAAAAAAAAGTCAAAGGGCTTGTCACTCTATCAACGTTGACAAGTCCTTGATTGCAGTGAGATCTTATGATTTTATTTTTTATAATCTCTCGGACTGCACCCGTAAGCTGCTTTGAACACCTTGGAAAAATAGCTGTGGTCGTCAAAGCCGCAAAGCCCGCAGATAGTGTTGATGGAGTCCGAAGTATTCTGTATCATATATGCTGCATTGCGCAGACGATAATTTTTCAGGTATTCAAAAGGAGATTGACCTGTTATATTCTTAAAGCATCTGAGCACCTCACTTTTGCTGATGAATGCGGCTGATGCCATATCTTCAAGGGTTATCTTTTCGGCATAATGGTCATGGATAAACAGCATTATATCACGCAGCCTTGTTTCCTGCACTATGCTTGCTGCCGAAGGTGCTGTTCTGTTATTTTCGGATAGCTGCAGCAGTATCCGAAAAAGCTCCGAAAGTTCATTTCGGACAATAAGCTCGTGATACGGGACTTTAATATTTTCCGCATTCCATATATTTGTGAGCAGCCCATAAATTTTTGAATAGCAGCTGTCCTTTACGGTAAATATCAGTTCACGCAAACCGCTGTTACATGTTATGGGGACAAGATATTTCCGATGGTAAATGCTGTCCTCCTTTCCGCCGATCACCGAACCGTGTACAACCACAGAGCGAAATGCGCTTTTTGGGGGCGAGTCAGCTTTAAACATTGCGTGAAGCGTATTGCTGTTGATAAAATATATATCGCCTTTATTTAATATGTATTTGTTTTTTCCGCATTCAATAAGCACACTGCCCTCAACCACAAAACCAAACTCAAGTTCTTCGTGCCAATGCCAGCTTACAAAATTATCCGTAACATCGGCATGATAAACAGCTATGGGAAATTCGGCATTTCCGTGCAGTCCTGTTTCATCTGATTTAAAGGGAGGATTTAAGCTATGATCCACTTTATTCAGTACACTGTAATCAACAACAGACATTTTTATCCCTGCCTTGACGATATTTTCATAGTTTTAGATAATATTTTTATATCTATTATAATTATTTGATGTTATAATTATACTATAATTTTATCGAACAGTCAACATATAAAATTTATAGGAGGTATGTTTATGATAAGATTTATTGAAGAAAACGGCGCACTTACTGCACGGCTGAGAAATGAAACTATTCGAATTGAGGGCTGGGGAAATAATGCGCTTCGTGTAAGAACGACACTTCTGAAAAAGCTTCCCGAGGACGCACACGCTCTTACCGAAAAGACCACGCACAATGCCGAGGTCATGATAGACAGCAACTCGGAAACAGCCGAAATAGTGAATGGAAGGATCAAAGCAACTATCAACGGCGTTGGTATCATTTGCTTCTACAAGGACAATGAGCTTATTCTGCAGGAATATTACAGCTATTATCACGGCTCCATACGCAAAGAGCCTATTTGCTATAAGATAAAATCCCGTGAATATAAGGGACTTTCATCAAATGACTTTAAAATAACGGTTCGATTTGAGTCCGATCCCGATGAAAAGCTGTTCGGCATGGGACAGTATCAGATGCCTATACTTGACCTCAAGGGTACTGTCCTCCCCCTTGAGCAGAGAAACTCACAGGTCAGCGTTCCTTTTGTGGTATCAAGCAAGGGCTATGGTATGCTCTGGAACAATCCCTCAACAGGCGAGGCTGCTTTCGGCAAAAATATTACCAAGTGGATATCAGATGAAAGCGATATGGTGGACTATTGGATAACAGCAGATGATACCCCTGCGAAAATAGTCAGCAACTACACCGAATGTGTCGGCAGAGCGCCTGTTATGAGCAAGGATTACCTCGGACTCTGGCAGTGCAAGCTCCGTTACCGCACCCCCGATGAGGTGCTTGAAGTAGCACGGAGATACAAGGAGCTGGGCATCAAGCTTGATGTTATAGTTATCGACTTTTTCCATTGGCCTTATCAGGGCGATTGGAGATTTGATGAAAAATACTGGAGCAAGGACGCTGTCAGGGCAATGACAGACGAGCTTCATTCTATGGGAACTAAGGTCATGGTTTCCGTTTGGCCATCGGTAGATAAAAGAAGCGAAAACTATTACGAAATGGAGCAAAAGGCACTTATAAGCACAACAGATATAGGCTCTATCCAAACCTATGATTATGAGGGCGACTGCGGCACCGTTGATTTCTTCAATCCCGAAGCACAGGAGTTTGTATGGAGCAAATGCAAAAAGAATTATCGTGATTTGGGCATTGATCTTTTCTGGCTCGACAACTCCGAACCTGACAGCACCACCTACGATTTTGAAAATTACCGCTACTATACGGGACGAGGCTCGAAGGTAGGCTGCGAATATCCCAAAAAGTATGTTGAAGCATTCTATAAGGGACAGGAAGCTGAAAATGATCACGATGCCGTTAATCTTTGCCGTTCTGCTTGGGTGGGAAGTCAGAAATACAGAGCTTTGGTATGGACAGGAGATATTCAGTCCAACTTCGAATCCTTCAGGGATCAGGTGGTTGCAGGACAGAACATGGGTCTTGCAGGTATTCCCTGGTGGACAACTGACATCGGCGGATTTATGACAGACAACTGGGACGATCCCGATTTTAAGGAGCTGCTTATACGCTGGTATCAGTACGGAGTATTCTGCCCGATTTTGCGTATGCACGGAAATCGCGGACCCGATTGGGATATTCCGAAGCTTGATGACCGTAATTTCGGCGGGGGATATCTTTACACAGGTCACCCCAATGAGCTGTGGAGCTATGGCGAAGAAGCCTTTGAGATAATGAAAAAATGGCTGGATATACGAATTTCAATGAAGGACTATATTGCAGGACTTATGGAGGAAACCGCAAAAACGGGTGCTCCGCTTATTCGTACAATGTTCTTTGAATTTCCCGATGATGAAAAGTGCTGGGAGCTTCCCGAGCAGTATATGTTCGGAAGTGATTATCTTGTTGCTCCCGTTCTGGAGCTTGGTGCAAGAGAGCGCAGTGTATATCTGCCAAAGGGCAAGTGGGAAAGCATCTCCGATAATAAGATATACGACGGCGGTCAGACAGTTACCGTTCCCGCTCCTCTTGATGTTATGCCTGTATTTAAAAGACTTGGTTAATTCTCTGCCGACCGATTAAATATTGATTTGTTCCGATACTAAAATTTCACTTGGTTAAAAAGGTCAACCCCTTCCGCTGATTTCCTCGGCGGAGGGGGTTATTATAATTTGATAAAAGTCAATATTGTGCAGATGCCATATTATACAACAAACCGGTAATTGCAGCTAATGGTTCATCGAGATAAAAAATCTGCACAAAAACCATATACGCAAGCTTTTGCACGGATTTTTTGTCAACTTTATGATAGGAAATTAGTATAAGCAATGCAGTATCGGTGGTTATTGATATAATAATGTGATTATGTGCGTATTTGTTCAATATATTACGGCTTGTTCGATTGTGTTTATCGATGTTCCTTTTGATTTGTTCAACATCTGTCGAACTTTGAACATTAGGGAATAACAATTTAAGTAACGCAGTACTCAACCGTTTTATTGCTGTCATGTGTCTTGTATATGCCTTTGGCGGAGTTTTCAGCAGTTCATCTGCAACGGAGGCATAACTTATACTAAACACCATTTAAATCACAGAGAAGAAATCGGCGTAAAAAGCGAAACCGTTGAAAAGAGTTTTGCGTTTATGGGTTTTTACGCCGAGAGATTTCCGTGATTAATGGGTGTTTAGTATTATGCCCGAAAAAATTTCTGCCCTCCGCAGCAATGACCGCATTTTCATAAAACTTAGGCAGCTCGGAGTATTCTGCGAAACGGCAGCGGCTTTTTATGTCCGCCGCCATTTCCGAAACGATTTTTTTCTCAAGGGCAGTGCTGTACATTTCATATCCCGTAACCGAAAATATTCCGAGAAGCAGTATGAATACAGTAACACGTACTGCTATTTTTATTCCGCTGCATTTTTTCTTTTCCATATCTTCCTTCGCTTAAAAACTTCGATCAAATTATCCAAAACATTGAATATGGATCGGAGTGCCGAAATTATTATTGCCGCAGGTATCATCAGCACCGCTAAAAACCCAAGCCCCATAAAGCCCAAAATTTTTTCCATAGCCTTATTCCCTGCCGCTGACTATCTTGTAATAGCTGCCCGAGGTTATGAGATAAACCGCTGTGTAGAGGATACCGAACAGCATAAAACAGCATAGTGTGACCACCGCAAAAAGCCCCGTATCCGTCAAACCAAACAGCATAAGCAGCCTTGAAACTATCCCGAAGGCAAACGCCATATGAACGCCTGCTGCGGCAAGAGGGGCAAAGAATACTGTCAGCACCTGAGAATTTATGCTCTGCTTTATTTCCTTTTTTGTCATTCCGACTTTTTGCAGTATACCGAATTTTGACTTGTCCTCAAAGCCCTCGGAGATCTGTTTGTAGTACATTATCAAAACGGCTGCGGCAATAAAAACCGTTCCAAACAGTATGCCCAGGAAGAACAGTCCGCCGTACAATGCAAAAAATTCCGCCCTGTCATTTGCTGCACAGTCGAAGGATACACCCTTCCAATTTTCACCCTGTTCGTCTTTGAGAACCATGATCTTTTCAAGTATTTCAGAGCCTATGTCAGTCTGCTTATCCTCGTCGCAGCTAAGGTCAAAGCCGTAATAATCGTGCATACGGGAATGATATTCTCCCGGTATTCCGAGCTGCTGTTCACACAGTTCATCTATAACCGAATCGTCCTTTACAAAGACATACATGGACGGAACTGCGTTGACCATAGCCGAGCCTGTGCCCGTAAAGTCCTCTGCCTTAGATTTGACAGAAAAGGTCTTATAGCCGTCAAAAGCGATGGTGTCATAGCTGAAACCGCCGTTTATTGTGCAGATGATAACCTCGTTCTCAGACAATATCTCTGCTTTGTTCATAACCCTGTTGTAATCGGAGATAGACACGAAAAATAACTGACGAATATCGTAATTTATCGTGTTTGATATTTCCTTGATCCTTTCGGCATTGCAGATGACTTTGTTTCCCTCAAATGCTGCGGTGATGTTATAATAGCTGTAATGAAGAATATTTTCGGGCGTTTCACCGTACTTTTCAAGAACATCATCAGCCGCCTTATGGGTAAGAGAAGTCATTGCTTCTTCCGCCGAATAGGTGTCAAGGATAAAATTTCTCGGATACCTGTTTCTCAGCATATCCTCCTCCCCGATGAAAAGGCATATTGTTGAAGACAGCGTTACAAGCACCATTGTGGACAAAATGCAGATAGAAGCAAGGCCTGCACCGTTTCGCTTCATTCTGTAAACCATTTGAGAAACGGAAATGAAATGGTTTGTCTGATAGTAATAATTCTTGTTTTTCTGCAATACCCTGCAAACTGCCACCGAACCTGCAATAAACAGCAGATAGGTTGCGGCAATTACCATAAGCACCGCCACGAAAAATGAAAAGATAGCACTCAGCGGTTCTTTGATATATACAGCCATAAAATATGCCGCTGCGAGAATAAGCGCACCCATGACCGCTAAAACATAATTTGCCTTCGGCGGCTTTTCACCCGAATTTTCGCTTTTCATAAGCTCGATGGGATTTGCAAGATGTATCTGTCTGAGAGAATTAATCAGTATCAGCAGGAAAATGACCGCATAATAAACAAGTGCGTGAATGATCGATCTCGGCTCTGCATTAAAGGTATATGAAGCTGCTCCCCCAAGCATTTTTGTAAGTGCAAGCTCCGCAAGCTTTGAAAAAAGTATTCCGCAGGAAATTCCCACAACGACAGAAATAACAAATATCATCAGAGTTTCCCACAAAAGTATTCTTGAAATATTCCGCTTATCCATTCCGAGAATGTTGTAAAGTCCGAACTCGGTCTTTCTGCGGCGGATAATAAATGAGTTGGTATAAAAGAGAAAAACTGCGGAAAATACGATCATCACGCCGCAGCCCAAAAAGAGCAGCTGCTGCATAATATCCCCGCCCTTCATCTCCCTTACAAATTGGCTGACGGTGAGAAATGAAGTGATGTAGTACATCATTATCATTCCCGCACAGGTCAGGATATAGGGCAGATAGATGCGGCGGTTCTTATTAATGCCGTTGACTGCAAGTCTGGGAAATAACAGCATTCTGTTCATCAGACCGCACCTCCCGAAGCGATAAGGGTGAGGGTGTCGGATATTTTTTTGTAAAGCTCCTCATTTCCGCTGCTTCCCCTGTATATCTGGTGGAACACCTCTCCGTCCTTGATGAAAAGCACTCTGTTTGCATGGCTTGCCGCCTTGACGGAATGTGTTACCATAAGGATAGTTTGTCCCTCTGCGTTCAGCTTTGAGAAAACCGACAGAAGCTCGTCGGAGGCTTTAGAATCAAGCGCACCCGTCGGCTCGTCTGCAAGGATAAGCTTCGGCTCGGTTATAATTGCTCTTGCGGCAGCTGTACGCTGCTTCTGTCCGCCCGATATCTCATAGGGATATTTATCAAGCAGATCGGAAATGCCAAGCTTTCCTGCGGCGGGCAATAGCTTTTTCTCCATTTCTGGATAGCTCATTCCCATAAGCACCAACGGAAGCAGAATATTATCCCTGACGGTAAATGTATCGAGAAGATTAAACTCCTGAAAAACAAATCCAAGATTATCCCGTCTGAACTTAGCCGCTTCTCTTTCCTTAACCTTTGAAAGCTCTGCGCCGTCAAGGATAACTTTTCCGCCTGTGGGCTTGTCAAGAGCAGCAAGAATGTTAAGAAGAGTGGTCTTGCCCGATCCGCTTTCTCCCATGATTGCAATATATTCTCCCTTTTCGGCGGTGAAGGTCACATTTTTCAGAGCCTCCACCTTTGCTGCACCTATTCGTGCGGTGTATGTCTTTTTAACGTTTGTTACCTCAAGTATTGGCATTGTAATCATTCCTTTCTGATGTTAATTATATCAGAAAGGGAAAATGTCTGCCATTGATACGGCTTACATTTTCCCCAAAAATCTTACATTTTCGTAAGGTCATTCAATTTCAAGCTCACAAGTTTCAATTGATATCTTTATTATCGTGCCCGTTCCAAAGCTTTCCGCTCTTATCTTATGACCAAGCCTATTGCAAATACGCCTGCAAAGATAAAGACCGATACCGCTTGCTTTTTTATCAAGTCTGCCATTACAGCCCGTATAGCCCTTTTCAAATATACGGGGCAGATCTTCGGGAGCTATACCAATTCCCGTATCTCGTATGCATAAGGTCAGCGGCTCTTCACAGTATATTTCAACTTCACCCGATGGAGTATATTTCACAGCATTGGATATTATCTGCTCAATAACGAACAGAAGCCATTTTTCATCGGTGAGAACCGTTTTGTCAAGTGGCTCATAGATAAGCTTTAGCCGTCTGCGGATAAACTGAGAGGAGAATTTCCGTACAGCCTGTCTGACGATACCGTCAAGGTCATATTCTCTGATAACAAGGTCGCTGCTGTCGCTGTCAAGCCTGAGATAGCACAGCACCATATCCGCATACTGCTCTATCCTCTGTAAATTTTCCGAAAGTTCGCTGTATTCGGGACTGTCCCCGCACTGCAGAATAAGCCCCATGGCGGCAATGGGCGTTTTTATCTGATGCACCCACATAGTGTAGTAATCCTTCATATCCGAAAGCTTTTCTGCGGCTTCATTTTCATATGCTTTCAGCGAGTCGTAAAGGGTATGGATAAGCCTTGTGTATTCTTCATCAATACCGTTTCGGGGAAAGGGGATATTATCTGCCGAAATTGTAATTTCCTCCGCAAGCTTTTTCAGGATAATACGTCTGCGGCGGTATGAAATAAAATCAATTATCAGAAAAACAAACCCGAAAAATCCGCTGAGCAATGCGCCGTAAAGCACGGGAGCAATAGGCAGACCGTACAAAGAAAAAACCAGTGTAAACAAAGCGCAGATAATAAGCCATAGGATGATATTTTTCCTGTGAGATTTTATATATTCGAAAAACATTTTACTTACTCCACAATATAACCCATACCCGATTTTGTTTCGATAAAATCCGAAAGCCCCGATTTTTCAAGCTTCTTTCTGAGCCTTGATACATTGACGGTAAGTGTGTTTTCGTCAACATAGCTGTCCGTTTCCCATAGCTTGTTCATAAGAAGATCCCTGCTGACAACCTTGCCCTTGTTTTCAAGCAGGGTGAGAAGAATTCGGTATTCATTCTTTGTAAGGTCGATCTTTTCGCCGTTAAAGCTGAGTGTCGCATCTGAGATATTCAGCATTGCACCCTTATGGGTAATAACGCCTGTTTCCGAGCCAAAGTCATATGTGCGCCGCAAAATCGCCCGGATTTTTGCCATTAGTACGGTCAGGTCAAAGGGCTTTGCAATAAAATCATCGCCGCCCATATTCATCGCCATTACAATACTCATATTGTCCGAAGCCGACGACAGAAAAACAACAGGCACCTTTGATACCCTGCGTATCTCCGAGCAATGATAAAAGCCGTTATAAAAGGGCAGACCGATATCCATAAGGACTAAATGGGGCGAATACTCGGAAAATTCACTCATTATATTCTTGAAATCGTCTGCGCATCTTACTTCAAAGCCCCACTTTTCAAGATGATTTTTTACTGCGTTTGCAATGGTGCGGTCGTCCTCAACTATATATATTCGGTACATTGTCAGTCTCCTTTTTATGTATTGAGCTCATTATAACATATAATAATCTATAACACAAGAATAAGAGCTTTTATTTTTGATGTGGAGAGGAAGTTACTTCAAATATTATTGCCTTGAACCAAATCCAATAAATGTTGAATTAATTTTGTGAAAAAGCAAGGCGTTCGGATAACTGACCATGTCGAACATTGCAGTCAATCGGGGAGAGGCGGTTTGAGCGTGAATTTTACTGATTTGGGTATAAAATTAAGATTTCAAATACTGATATATATCCGATGGCAGTTTTTGAAGAAGATACTAAACGATTGATAAATAATTGCATTACAAGATTTCCAATATTAAAGCCGATCATTTCAAATGGCAATCCCGAGATCGCACTGCCAAGCATTGTTCACGAAAAGAAACCGAGGATCATTAACGCTCCGCCTGTGAAGCATACAAGAGATTTAGAAATAATACTAATAACATATCCGCTTTTGTAATCGTGACCGATGAAAATTGAAACCATAATTCCGCCAAAGATAAATAGCATATTCGGCAATATCGTTCACAACATAAAGAGGCTTTTCGGCAGCTATTATATGCCGCACATTTGTATAAAGCTGTGACGAGATCTCACCCGTTTGTGGGTTTTCCATACCCATTGTTCCGAGTATCATAGCAGGAATTATTGCGGCAATACCGAGGAAGATATAGAACATCGGAGTGTGAAACAGACGATAGAAGTCAACGCCGAGCATTCCCTTTAATCTTTGTAAGAAGGTCGGACATTCAAAATTTATTTCATTCATATCATTTTTTCTCCTTTTTCGACATCAGTTCAATGTAGTATTCTTTAAGACCAATTTTATTTTTTCTGCTATAATAAATTTATCCGTTAAATCCATGACAAGCCGGGGATATTGACAATATCCTAATGAACAGAAGTATCCGGAGCGAGGGTGCGTTTGGTGTGCTTATACTAATTTCCTATCGTAAAGTTGACAAAAAATCCGTGCAAAAGCTTGCATATATGGGTTTTGTGCGGATTTTGAAATCTTTGATTTTGTCTATACTTTGATTAGAAATTAGTATTAAACAGGATTATTCCTTCCGAAGATTTATGATGAGAAGCAAGGTAAATGTCAAAACTGAGATCACATTACTTGCCATTGCTTATGACATCTTGCCATTGCTTATGACATAAAGAAGCTTGCGCCAAAAATTTCTCAGAAACGTATGGGCGTTTGACTTTTTAAGCTGAGATCTGCTTAGGATTTGAATTATTAATATGCCGTTTCTAGGCTCTGTTTTTGGCAGGGCTTGGGTTTTTGTACTCTTTTTTCGTGCTTTTTATCACCTTGATCGCTTTTTATGGACTTTTGTCGGCTTTATATTGAAAAGGAGCTGCTGCAGCGTTCGATGCAACAGCCCCATTTATTTTTGACAAGAAACTTGAAATTTATGTAAATATGCTAAAGTTATTCACCCTTTTGCCGATATATAAATAAGATAAGGTGTGCCCGTTTACGAACAAAGGAAGTGTTTCGATGACCATCAATAACTTATTCGGCTCCGACCCGCTCATTAACCGCAGCAAAAGGAATACCACAAAGCTTCAGAAATCTATTGAGAAGCTTGCAAGCGGATATAGAATAAACAACGCTGCCGATGATGCGGCGGGGCTTGCTGTGTCCGAAAAAATGCGCACTATCATTGCGGGGCTTCAGCAGGGCGTAAAAAATATTGATGACGGCATCAGCTACCTTCATTCTCAGGACGGTTCCGCACAGGAGATACACAACATTCTTCACAGGCTGGAGCAGCTGGCTGTTCAGGCTGCCAACGGTACTTATACCGATGTTGACAGAGATGCCATCGACTGCGAATATCAGCAGCTTATCGACGAAATAGGGCACATTACCGATACACATAATTTCAACGAGCTTCCGCTTTTTGAGAAGCATATGAAATCCTACGGACTGAATGAAGGCGCAGTTGTCCACGACAAGCCTATTGAGATAAGCGGTTCCAACACTCCCGCAGTTATCGGGTATACCATTGACGGCAAGCAGCAGGAATTTACCATTGATATTCCTTACGGCACTTATGATGCGGGCGAGCTTGCGGATATGATAGACACTATCCTTTTTGAAAAGGCACCTAATCTTATTATCGGTCTTAACGAGCAAAATCAGTTCACTATGCAGACAGAACCGGGACGCCTTGACTATATCGGAGGCCCCGGGGCAAGCCTTTTCTATGATTCGACAATAGGCTCGGCGGACGGTCATCTGCTGGGCGTTACAATGTTCACGACGGATCAGGCAAGGCTGGAAATTGTCAGCGGCGGAAACGATGTTATGTCTTTCCGTCTGGGGGAGGACGATACCGTTCATTCCATCACCCTTGACCCCGGAAGATACACCAGATTAGAGCTTGTTGACCATATCAACAGCAAGCTTGAAGCATCGGGAATTCCCGGAAATGTTCACGCAGTTGCCGAAACTAACAAGGAAGGCGGCAAGATCATCGGACTTGCCAGCACCGAAACCATTACGGGTCTTACGGGAAATTTCCTGAAAATGGACAATATGACCTCTCCCATCTACGACATTGCAAATTACGGATATACCGACAACAAAGCGTCTGTGCTGTCGGGAAAAAAGATAATCCTTTCCAACACCGAGATAGTAAGAGGACGCAACGACTACTTCACCCTTGATCTGAAATGGTACGCAGATGACGGCTCTCAGGACAGCCGCAGGGTAACGGTAAAGCTTCTGGACGACGGGGAAAACGAAAAGGTGTACGGCTCCCCCACAGACATTACCGCAAGAATAAACGAGCAGCTGGACGGTCTGCCCTTTACTGCGGAGATAAATCCGTCGGGCTGCATTGAGATAAAATCGGAACAGTTCGGAGATAAGTGCAGCGTGGATCTGGTAGAAAGTGCCGCTCCAAGCAAATATATGGTATACGACCTTTTTGATTCGGGAACGCTCACCAAGCTGAATCCGTCCGTGACGACCTCAAGATTTCAGGCAGCATACCTTACCTCAAAGAAGGAGCTTGATACAAGCATTGTCATTCCCCCCGACGAAAATGAGCTTGTGTTCAATATTACTGCCGACGGCGGGAACAAAACGCTTAACATAACCATTCCCGCAGGAACATACGGCGCATCGGCTCTGGAGGCTGCGCTGAATAACGAAATAGCAGCTTCCGCGCCCGATCTGGCAGGCAAGCTGGAATTTACCGTGGGAAAAAATATCACCCTGTCCGCAGTGAAGTATGACGGAGCGGATATCAGCAGGATAACTGCGTCCTCATCGGCTTCGGGCTATGACAGGCTTATCGGCGGAGTTTATTACAGCAACAGCTATTCTATAACAAACGGCTCCGAAAAGACTTATATCACCGAAACGGGTACCATGCCTTCGGGAAAGCCCGCTGCAACAGCTACCGCAGGCTCATCTGTGAACGTAGTAAGCTATCGGGACGATACTTCTTCCGCCTATCAGCAGCAGGGCAGTTACCTTAACTACAACAAAGCGGCAGTCACCTTTGAAAACGGAAAAGAGGTATTTACCGACCCAAGCGAATCCATTGTCGGAGATGAACGAACAGATACCTATCCCGCAAAAATGACCATGAAGGACGTTCTGACGCAGTTTTCCGCCGCAGGGACTTCTCTTCGGGATATTAATCTGGCGTTTTCGCTAAAGGATAAATCGGGGTCAAAAAGCTTCAATATCACGGTACCAAAGGGCTCCACAGCATCACAGGCTATTGCTGCCATCAACAGCAGTCTGGACGGCAGAGCCACCGCAAGGGCAGACGGAAACAGCCTTATCATCACCACAACAGCAGAGGGTGACGGCGTTACCATAACACCCGCAGTTTGCGATATGGCGTATACCGCAAGCAAATCCTCCCTTGCTTCAAATTCCGATGCGGTCATTGATATGGAGCATAACAGAGTGTACATTCCCTCAAAGCTGACCGTTCCCAAAGCCAACACGCAGATACCCCTTACCGTTGACTCTGCCAATGACAAATTCATCTTTACGGCAGGTCAGACAAATTACAATCTTACACTTACTCATAAGGAGTATTCAAGCATCTCGGATATTGCTTCTGAACTCAACAGACTTATTTCCGAAAAGGACGGAGGAACACCAAAAACCACCGTGACCGTCAGCGGAAATGCCCTTGTTTTCAAGGGACCCTATGCAGAATCGGGCAGGATAACCGTCAGCCCGTCAAGCACCTGCAATATCCATATGACAAAGGTAGTTGCTTCGACTGCAGGCAATCCTAACTACAATCCCGCAACAGGAAAAATAGAAAATCCTGCAACGCTTACCGCAGCAGGCTTCAGCTCCCATTTTCCCATGACGGTCACTTCTGCAAACAATACGGTGACCTTCAGATACACTTCCCCCGCAAACGGCACAAAAAATGTTACGCTCATTATCCCCGACGGTACCTATTCCACACCCGCAGAGGCAGCACAAAAGCTCAGCGATGCTATCAATGCTGACCCCGACCTTCGTGACGAAATATCGGTAAGCTATTCCTCTAACGGACTCACCTTCAAGACCCAAAAGGGCGGCGACGGTTATTCCCTTACCGACCTTGGGGGAACCGCAAACATCGACAAATACATCTCAAAGGCAAATGTAGGCAGCGGCGGAAGCGTCGATCCCACCATAAACAAGGTGCTCTATCCCGCAAAGATAACAAACAGCAATTTCGGCACACTCTTTTCGGGAAAGGGTCTTAACATAGCAAGCTCAAACAAGCACGTGGCTCTCGTTGTGGGCGGAAATACCGTGGAATTTGACCTGACCGAAGGAAATTATTCGGGCACATCGGGAATGAACGATATTCTTTCTCAGCTGCAAAACGGATTTAGCGGACAGGGAATCACCGTTTCGCTGAGCGGCTCTCAGCTGGTTATGACTACCGATGACAAGGGCAATTCCGCCCTCATCTCCATGAGCCCCGCAAACACATCTCCCGTATTCAAGCGGGCAGTACCGGTCAGCAAGGAAAGCACTGTGGGAAGGACAGATTCCCGCTGCACTATTATAGGAAGAACAAATATCGGCAGTATCACCATCTCCGACTATGACAATAAAATGTCCTTTGATTATGCCACAACAGTCGCAGGAAATCCCGTTTCGGGAAAGGCGGATATTTCCGTTCCGCCCGGAACATACACCGCAGATACACTTGCTGCGGCACTGCAAAGCTCCATTGATAACCTTCTTGGAGCAAATGAACTGCAAGTGTTCGTGTCGGGCGGACGTATCGGAATAAAAGGCGCAACACCCTCCGATTCACGCTCCATAAGCAATTTCAGCGGACGGCTTTTCGATAACGTTTTTCAGGACGCACGATATAGCGGAATAACAGCCCATACGGAAACGCCCGGAACAACTATGGGAAGCAAGCTGTCCTACATTATCGGCAGAAACAGCCTTGAGCCCGAAACCGCCGAGGAGATTGAATCGAAAAAGAACGTCGTTATATACACGGGGCTTAACGACACCGTTATATTCGATTTGAATTATGACGGCGATATATCAAAAATCGAATTCACCATACCCGCAGGAGATTACGACAGAAAGGAGCTTGCGGATATTATCGAGGAAAAGGGCAGAGAACAGTTCGCACGCCTTACCGACAAAAACGGCAAGCCCTTCCCCGCAGACTTTTTCAACGTTTCCGTGGGACTTTCCGAGCTTGGCGTTCCCGAAAACAATACGGGTATTTCCAGCTCTGACAAGCTGGTGTTCTGGTGCAAGCTTCCCGACGACGGACGAAACGAACAGATAACTGCCATAGTTGACGGTGTAAGAGGAAATGCCGCTTACAGAATATTCTATGATGCCACAAAGTCGCCCCAGCCCTCAATTTTTATGGGCAAGCCTGACCTGTCCGACGGTATTGTTATAGATGACAGCAATAACATCTTCGGCTTTGAGCTTGACAATGTTCCGTACAGCGTCGAAATCCCCCGAGGAGAATATACCTTGGACGAGCTGGCGGATACCCTAAACAGAAGCTTTGAGGATATGGGCTCCATTGTAAGGACAGGACACAGAAACGGTCACCTTATGTTCTACACTGCCAAAAACGGCGACTATATTTTCAATAAATTCTTCGGTACAGCTGCCGATGACCTTGTTTACGGCGGCGTTGACCGTGAGGACGATGACGAGATAGGTATCCATACGGGAAGGCGGACGGACAGCTATATCATCTACGAGAAAACACGCCTTGACGAACACCTTATGCGCATAAACACCACGGGAGTGACCACTGTGGAAAGAGCCCTGAAAGCCATTGAAAGGCTGGCATATGCGGAGGATTATCTTTCACGAGCCAGAGCCGTTTCGGGCGCAAACGAGAACCGCTCTCTCCATTCCCGCACTAACAGCGAGGTATATATTGAAAATCTCACCGCCTCCGAGTCGAGAATAAGAGATGCAGATATCCCGAAGCAGTATGCCGAGTACACAAAGCATCAGCTGCTTGGTCAGACAAATCGGGAAATGGTCGCCAGATTGAAGGAGAATCAGTCTTCTGTGCTGAATCTGCTGGCGTAGTATCAGGCTGTTTCCTTAGTATAATACATAACCGACAGATCTTCCCTCTTCCATGATCAAACTAAGGAACTACCGAATAAATCGGCATTTCTGATTTTCTTGTTGCCTGAGTGACTTATCTAAATGGGGCTGTTGCAGCAAACGCTGCAGCAGTCCCTTTTCATTATGAAGCCAACAAAAATCCCAAAATAACAATCAAAGTCAAAAAAGCACGAAAAAAGAGTACAAAAACCCAAGCCCTGCCAAAAACAGAGCCTAAAAACGGCATATTTATGCTCCAAATCCTAAGCAGATCTCATACTAATCTTCAATCATCTTATAGATAAAATCCAATCTCTTTGGGTAATGCTTTTGATGGTATCATTGGATAAAAAGCAGATAGTATCACACAGTCTGTCAACGACCTTTTGCAGTGTTTGAAAGACTTCATTTTTAAATCCGATTTTCCTGATCTCTTTCCATATCTGCTCAATTGGATTCATCTCGGGAGTATAATACTAATAACCATTTAATTACAGGAATCTCTCGGCACAAAACCGCATATATCAAAGCTTTTGTGCCGATTTCTTCTCCGTAATTTTAATGGTTCTTAGTATATGGCGGAATAAAAATCAGTTCAATATTTTCGGGAATTTTTAATGTTTTCGATTTATGCCACGCTGCTCCATCGCACGCCAATATGATTTTATCTCTCGGGAATGTATTTGATAATTCTTTCAAAAACATATTCATACAATCGGTATTGCAATAGGGCATAACAACAAAACAGTTCTCACCCGTAAGCGGTTCAACTGCACCGTAAACATATCTGTATTCACGAATATGATGGCATGGCACTGACGGTCTTGTACCCTTTTCACACCGGCAGTATTTAGGATTGTTTATCCTTCCAAAACCTGCTTCGTCCTGAAACATTAGACGTATTCCATCATACTTATCACAATTTAAACTGTTAAATTTGTTCTCTGCTTTTGCTTTAATTTTTTGAGGCTTCTATCGCCTCATCGCTTGCTTTCTGCGAATGTTTGCTTCTTGGCATTACTTTGCGCCAACCGTGACGGTGAAGAACACGATATATCTGACCGGAACCTGATTTATGTCCTATAGCCTTGTCATATAACAGAATATATTTTTATGAACTGCTTCTAAAACGTAACGCTCTTGATGATCTTCCCGAGTAAAACTTCCCGAATGATATAGGTTTACATTTTTATGCGGCAACCACAATGTAAACATTCAGATAAAAAATCTGCAAAGGAAAGTACTAGCTATGAAAATATTCATCTGTGATGACGAGCCGAAAATTCTGTCAGATATCTCTTCAAAAGTTAATTCTTCACTACCCGACGCAGCTGTTTCCGAGTTTACAAGCGGAAAAATTCTACTTGAAGATATTACAGAAAATAACTGCGATATTCTTCTTTTAGACATAGATATGCCCGAAATAAGCAGACTTGATATTGCGGCACGGCTCTCCGCTCTATCACATAAACCGCTGCTTGTATTTGTAACAAGCCACGATGAATTGGTTTACGACAGCTTACAGTTCCACCCCTTTGGCTTTGTTCGAAAAAGCTATATGGATAAGGAACTGCCCCGAATACTTGCAGACTGTGTGACTGAGCTTAACAGCCGAGAAAAGCATTTTTGTTTTCACACCGCAAATGCCGATGTCAAGTTGCTCATATTTATGTAATAGATGTACATTATTTCAAAAATGATAGGCAAGATGGATTTCCTTGCATCTGCGATCTGTACACTCAGAAGCAAGAGTGTCAACTTTTGCCTGGTTCTTCAAAGCATTGCTCAATTGGATCAATGCTATGGGGAGTACACCCGACGCATCATCATGGATAACTGCCAATATTTAGTTATTCTTGGTGCTAACGATCCCGACACTCAGAAATATCTGAGCGACCGAATCGGAACTATCCCCAGAATAAGAAAAGGCTGCTCGGAAAACTACAGCAAGCATGGAGAGTTTGTCGGATTCTCCAAGCAATATTCCGAAAATCAAGAACCTATGGAACCACTGATTAAATCACAAATTTCATTTTTCTTGTTGCCTTAGTGACGTATCTATGTGGGGCTGTAAAAAAACAGCCAAAAGCAGCCGAGATTTCCTAATTTTAGGAGATC